>CAVBPI010000022.1:4713-6305 GCA_963596955.1 bacterium
ATGCGCTTTCTGAGCGCGTCGCAGGTGTAGCCGCTGCCGCCGTAGCGGGCGAGAATCAGAGCCGCCACACCGGAGACGTGCGGGCAGGCCATTGAGGTCCCCTGCATCTTGCCGTACTTGTTGCCGGGAAGGGTGCTGAGCACCATGTTTCCTTTCTTCGCGTCTCCTCCCGGAGCGGAAACGTCGCACCATGAGCCGTAGTTCGTGTAGTACGCACGCTTGTAGTCCGCTCCCACCGAACTGACGTTGAGAATCTTGTCGTAGTCGTTGCCGGAATATGTCCGGTTGTCGTTGCCGGCCGCGAAGATGACGATTCCGCCGCGCATCGGACCGGTCTGGTTCCCGTTCTTGTCAAGCCCGGCGTTTTTGATGAAGTAGTCAACCGCATCCCTGAGCGATGACGGCGTAGTGGTCAGGTTTGTATATCCCCAGCTGTTCTGTGCGATTACGGCTCCATGGTCAGCTCCCCATTTTATCGCCTCCGCTCCGGAGCCCTGGTTGTCACCGTCGAAAATCTGGCATGACATGAGCTTCGCCCCGCTGATTCCGGCCCTGCCATTGCCGCCGGCCACTCCGCAGACTCCCTTTCCGTTGTTGTTGACGGCGGCGATTGTCCCCGCGACATGAGTGCCATGGTCCTCCGCGTGGATGACGTATGAGTTTGAGACAAAGTTATATCCATAGACATTGTTTCCGGTCTTTTCCGGATTCTTCCACATATTGTCCTTCAGGTCTTCGTGCGTGTAGTCGATTCCTCCATCAACGACGGCAACGATGATTTCTCCCTTGTATTTCGCGTAGGTCTGGTAGTTCCTCCATACAGGATAGACATTGATATCGCAGCCGCTGACGGACGAAGACACGGAGCCGTTGTTGTAGTAGTGCCACTGCTGCGAGAGCATGGGGTCGTCGAACGGCTCGTTTCCTCCGGCGGATTCGGAAACATATTCCACAACCTCAGGATTCCCGACAATCCCGATTCTCGGACAGTATTCTATTTCCACAACTCCCGGCAAGTCAAGTCCTTCCGCAGCTCTGGTCATCGGCCTGGTCTCGTCATAGGCGAGCACATACCACCTGTGCAGGCCTGCTTCTCTGGTCCTTTCCTCGAACTCTCCGGCATCCGGGAACAGCCGCCTCATCCTCACCACTCCCTGCGCTGCAAGCGACGGCACCTCGGACATCTTTACGAAACCGTTCTCGCCAGTCGCTTTCTCAAGCGCCTCGGCCGTCTCCGGTTCTACAAAAATGTTCATCTCGTGCAGCAGCGCACCTTCCTCAAGCCCTTCTCCGAAGACCTCTCCGGAAGGCCGGGCTCCGCTGCCGTTGCCGAAAATGTCATCTTCCCTGATGCTGCACGCCCACAGCGAACAGGCGGCGGCAGCAAAGAAAATCAAACGGAAACATCCTTTCATTTTTCTTCAGTTCAAAAAGTTTTCAATCATTTTCCGCTCATATAGTCAATCACCCCCAGAAGGCTCTGCGGCTCTTTCCACTTAATCTTGTGCTGCTTCAGAAACGCCTTCCATCCCTCGGCCTTCTCTCCGTCGAGAACCGCGGCGACATCCTTCTTTACGGCGCGAACCCTGAAC
>CAVBPI010000022.1:6383-7293 GCA_963596955.1 bacterium
CCCTGAACTCAGGTCCCACGAGCCAGAGTTTCGTCTCGGTGCGTAGTTCCACTCCCTTTGCTTTCTCGTTCAGGATGTTCATGTAGTTCTGATTCACCTGACTGTCGGTCTGGACCGAAGTGAGCTTCATCGTCGCGGATGATGTCGAGGATGTCCCGTAGGCGCCTCCGGACTCCATCGAAGCCTCGAAGTCTCCGAGAATTTCCGCCGCCACGCATCCGTTCTCATTCTTCGCCAAGACCTTCAGCATCCTTCCTTTGACGGGAATGAACACGTCGTTTCCGATTTCGACGGCCACGACATCAGTGAGGAACGCCGACCGGATGACTCCGTTGTCGATGTAGTGCAGATTGTCCTGCCTCAGATGGATGTTCATCTTACGCTCCTCCTCCTTTCCTCCGCTCAGGATGACCTTGCCTTCGGTGAAAGTAGGGTAGAGGTAGGGATATGTCGTCGTGGGCGACTGCGCCGCGACAATCACGACAGAGAGAAGAAATGCGGCCAATAAAATAAACTTTTTCATAAGAATCTGGATTACAGAGCTTTGTCGCAAATGCTTTTAAAGCCAATGAGGGTGATTAAAAAGGGGATGTTCCCAAACTGATGAGACATCCCCGTTTTATTGTTTTCCGGAAAGTCCGGTATAAATGTTTGGGAGTTACTGACGCACGGCTTCAAATGTCGTGTAGATGTCTCCCCAACTTTTGAGGTCGTACAGATAATATCCGAACCACATATCCGAACCTGACAGAACACCGGCTTTCGGAACAGAGATATGCAGTACAGCATCATCGCTGTCTGTGTTGCAGGCAAAAAGAACTTTTGTTTCAGTTCCTTCTACGGCCGCATCCGCAAAATGCTGCCCGTCAGGAATGCCCAGAATGCCACTGTCTGTGTCAAATATCGCGTA
>CAVBPI010000022.1:7303-9394 GCA_963596955.1 bacterium
CAATAGTACTCGTCCTCGGCGACGAACTCTTCGCTCGTGTTGCCGTAGATGTCAAGGAATGAACCTGCGACAATCTTGTATGAGACATAAACTCCATATCCAGGGTCTTCGTCGAGAGAGACGCTGATTTTCTTCGCGTCAAGAGCCTTGAAAGTCTGTGCCTTGTAAGTCACTGTCCTGTCGTTTGCATCGACGACGGAAATCGTCACTTCAGCGTTCCTGCTCTTGCCGGCAAGAGGATATTTGCTCTGTGAGTAGCCAAGCATCTCGAGTTTTTTCCAATCCGTGAAGATGACGGGAGCATCTTCTTCCTCTTCACTGCCTTCGCCTTCTGCAGGAACGTTGCCGCCGTCTGCCTTGTCACCGTCCTCGTTTACGGAAATTTTGAAAGTCGCAGTCTCATATTCAGCTGCAATTCCATCGGTCTCGCCCTTCGCGCTGATGCTTGCGTCCTCAAATGCGGCGCATTCCGCCCCGAGGGCGTTGGTTACGATGCCGGCCGGGTAGGTGAACGTCACGATTGCGCCAGGAGTGTATTCTTCCTTAGGAATCACGACATAGAGAACATCACCATCCGCTTCCAGACACTCGTTTTCCTGAGTGAGTTCCACGGTCTTCTGCTCCACGAGGTTTCCCTCTGCATCCGGAGTCGTGTAAATAGCATAGAAGTGTGCCGTGACGCCGCCCTTGCCGGAAAGCGCAATCGGGTCGTCGAACGGGATGGCAAGGACAAGAAGGCTGTCCTGCTCCATGAAATCTACATAATTCAGAAGAAGCTGCGGAGCGGTCTCGTCAGTCGTAGTAGTGGTTGCCACTGCAATCTCGCTCACGACACCCTGATTGTTTGATGCCACGGCATAGACCGTGTAGGCAGTGTTGGAAGAGAGACCTCCGATTGTGAGCGTAACCGACTGACTCTTTGTGTAGTCGAGAACGGCAGCGGCTGTCTTTTCAACAGGATTGCCCTCTTCATCAGCAATCTCGTATTTCAGCGCAGCGAGGCTGCTCTTGCCTTTCAGCAGTGATTCGGCATCCGTCTGAACGGCAGCGCCTTCAGCAACGACGTAGGAGAAGAATGACGTTCCTTCCTTTGCCGTGACGCTCACTTCAATCTGGTCGTCCGCAAGAGTCTTGGCCGTGACTTCAGGAGCCTCGGTCCCCTTGAAGTCAATCGTGCCGTCCTCAGCGAACTTGGTGCAGGAAACGGACAGCGCCGCAACTGCAAGTATGCTAAATATTATCTTTTTCATAACTCGAATTCAAATTATTTTTTTACAGCTGAAAGACCCGGGAGATAAGTTCCGATGCTGCCGGCATCCTCAATGTAGAACCAGAAGCCCCATTCCGTTCCGAAATCAAGCGTGACATTGCTGCCGTCAACTTTGATTGCGACATCAAGCGAACCGTTTGTGGTGGCATCAAGGTCGGCCGTCAGACCATACAGCGTCACAGGCGTAGTGCCTCCATACAGATACTCAGACTCCTGACCGAACGGAATGTTGAGCGTGTGGACATTTCCGCTCGGGTTCATTGTCACGATTCCGTAGTAGCGCGTATCCTCTGCGACCCATCCTGAATTTCCGAACAAATTGTCGAACCAAACCTTACTCTCGTCCTCAGAATCCTTCAGAATGGTCATTGTCCATGTGTTCGGTGTTCCGCCGTACTTGATGCCGCTCATTGTATATTCTCCGAGCATGAATGAAAGCGGATGGTCGATGTCCGTAATCTTCACCGTGCACTTGTCCTCGGAACCGGCAACGACATCATCGTTTCCGAACAGCTGGATGCTGAACTCAAGGTCGCCAGTGTAGGTGCCGTTCTCTTTTGTCGTAAACTCGATGTAGCAGGTGCGGTTCTCGGCATTGAAGGAAAGCACGCCGGAATTGTCGGTGAGTTCATAGTCCGTGCCGCCGATTGCTCCCTGTCCAGGCTCCGCGTCCTTCCACGATGCAGGTGCGGAGATTTCATATTTCACAGATGTCTCGATTCCCGCAACGGAAGCCAAAGTGACGGGAATCCTGAATGTCGCCCCGTCCTTGGAATAATCCTCAGCCACGGTGTAGCTTGTCTTCTCGAACGCAACGAATG
>CAVBPI010000022.1:9404-15394 GCA_963596955.1 bacterium
TCAAATTTTGCCGGCAGGTTCTTGTCGCAGGATGCCAATGCAAGGGCTGCGGATGATGCCAGACAAATATATGTAATTACTCTTTTCATAATCTTACAATTCATTCTGTTCGAGGTTCGGGTTTACGTCAAGTTCGCTCTTAGGAATAGGGAGCGCCCATTTCTTGCCCGGAAACTCCACATTGAGATTCATGGAGCATATCGGGTAGTCCGCCGCTGAACGGGTCACGGACACGCCCCAGCGGGCGAGGTCATAGATGTAGTGTCCTTCCCATGCGAGTTCCCTGCGTCTCTCGTTGTGTATGTCGTTCTGACCGACTGAGCTGAAAGCCGCGCCGCCGCGGATTCCCGCGATTGTGTTCAGGTCTCCGAGTGCTGATGCGCCGTCAATCTTAGCACCGCGCATTATTGCCTCGGCACGGTTGAGGTACATCTCTGAAAGACGGAGAATCACGACATTGTTGCAGTCCGGAGCGGCGTTGTCTCCCTTGCCCGGATATTTTGCCGTCCAGCGGAGGTCTGACGGATTCTTGTCGTCCTGACGATAGGTTTCAAGACGGACATCTCCTTCTTGGTAGAGGTTGAGCAGAGGCTTCGCCGCTATAGGGTCTCCGTTGCCTGCCGGATTCGTCAGATAGGATATGTCCTCCCAGCTGCCATAGGCAGTGTTCGTGCGCTTTCCATAGACCTCGAATATGATTTCACCTGAACCTGCGTCCGCACCCCAGACAGTCTTGTACTGCTCCTTGTTCCAGAGTTCGTACTTACCGCTGGTAATGACCTTGGTCGCGTAGTCAGCCGCGTTCTGCCATTCTCCCATATAGAGATATACCCTTGAGAGGAGCGCCTGAATCGTGCTGATGTTCACTGTTGCTGCAGGGTCGGCAGTGCCTGGGTGAACATAGTCAGGGTCGATGATGCTCTCTGCCTCAAGAAGGTCTTTCACGATGTTCTCGTAGTTGGAGATTACGGTCTCGCGTGCCGGCTTGCCTGCAGGGTCGGTGTGATAGACATAAGGAACGCCGAGACTTTCCGGATTGTTGGCCTTGCACCATGTGTAAGGCTGCCCGTAGGTCAGGACATTGCAGAAGTGCGAGAATGCCCTGAGGAAAAGGCACTCGGCCTTGAGGTTGTTCAGATCCTGTTCCGTCACGCCATCGACATCCTTGCCCGCAAGATTGTCTATTACATTGTTTGCATAGGACACGGTGCTGTAGCAGTATGCCCACATTGAGGAGGTGTTGTCCTCGTTGTAGTTCCATGTATATGCCTGAGACGCGCGGCCCGTGTCGTAGTCCGTGGAGCGCCTTCCGTTGCCGGAACGCATTTCCGCGTCGATTATCCAGCTGTTGCCGTACCACCCCGTTGATGCTATGTAGGTGTAGGCGCCGAACGTCGCGCTCTGAAGTCCGGAATATGTCGAGAGCGTAAGATTTGTACTCTGATCAAGTTTCGGTTCCCTCGTGAGAAAATCCGCACAGCCTGTCGCACTCATAAGTGCAGCCGCTGCCAATGTATATAATAATATTCTCTTTTTCATAATCATCATCTCTTTTAGAATGACACTTCAACTCCGCCGACGAATGACTTGACCATTGAGTGAGTGTAGCCGTTCGAGTAGCCTACGGAACCGAGTTCAGGGTCGAGCGCCGTCACATGATGGAATGTGTAAGGATTGAGTGCGCTGACATAGACCCTTACGCCCTTCATCTTGACAGGCTTGAGAATCTTCTCCGGAAGGGTGTATGACAGGGTTATGTCCTTGATTCTGGTGTAGCTGCCATCCTGAAGGAATCGGGTTGAATATCCTACATAATAGCGTCCCGGATTCTCTGCTACCGGCTTCGGAAGCACGCCTGTGTCGCCCGGCTTCTTCCAGTAGTTGAGCGCCGCATTTGAGGTGTTGTTGTTCATGAGGTAGCCGTCAAGCATTCCTGAATTGTTGACAACGACCTTGTTGCCGGCGACAAACTCGAAATATGCGGACAAGGAAAGACCCTTCCATGAAACGGTGGTGTTGAATCCTCCGGTTGCCTTAGGCTCAGGGGAGCCGGCATAGATGTAACGCGCCTTTGACACGTCGGAAGTTAGCTTACCGTCATTATCATACCAGATTCCGTTACCGTTCGACGGATTCACTCCGTACCAATCGCGGAGGTAGAATGTGTAGAGGCTCTTGTCCTTGACTATTCTTACCGGAGTCGCATTGTTTCCGTTGGAGGAAGCACGGCCGTCGGCGATTTCCAGATACTCTGAATCTGCGAGGTCAAGCACCTTTGAACGGTTGAACGCGATGTTGAATCCTGCCGTCCAATACCAGTCGTTGGTGTTGAGAATCACTCCGTCGAGCTGGAGTTCAACTCCGTTGTTGCGGATTGAACCTATGTTCATGAAGTTAGTGCTGAATCCGGTCGTGTATGGCACTCTCTTGGAGAGGAGCATATCGGTCGTCTTTCTTGAATAGACATCGACGCTTCCAGTGAGCCTGTCGTCAAAGAATCCGAAGTCAAGGCCGGCATTCCATGTCTTGTTCTTTTCCCAGGAAAGGTTCGGGTTCTCCGGACTTGAAGGACGCATTCCGACAAGGTTTGCGTAAGCCATCGTGCTGTATAGACCGTATGCCTTGTATGCGGCGATGTTGTTGTTACCGTTCACTCCGTAGGATGCCCTGAGCTTGAGTGCGCTGAGCCAATTCTTCGTGCCCGCCATCCATTTTTCGCGGTTGATGTTCCACGAACCGCCGACGGACCAGAACACGCCCCATTTGTTGTTCGCACCGAAAAGAGAGCTGCCGTCGGCACGCACGGATGCCTGAAGGTAGTATTTGTTCAGATAGTTGTAGTCAGCGACTCCGAAGAATGAAAGGAGTGTTTCCTCGACGATGTCGTAAGCTACGCGGTCCTGAGCCGAAGTTGAGGTGGAAGGATAAGGGATGAGCGGATCCACATTCGGTGAGTAGCCGCCGAGTATGTCGTTGTTGTCCATCATCGCTTCCTGTCCAGCCATCAGGCGCAGTGAGTGGTCGCCGAACTTGTCGTCGTATGTGATGGTGTTGGAAGTAGTGAGACGGATGTCCTTTGACCAGTATTTCCACAGGGTTGCGACACCCTGATTCGTTTCAGGCGCCCAATACTGCTTTGAATCCACATAGACGAATTCGAGACCGTTTGTGGTCTTGAAGGTGAGCTGCTTGATAGGCTTCCACTCAAGGTAGAGATTGCCTTGAATCCTATAGTCCTTGTCGTTGTCGGTGTCATAGACGGCAATGGCACGCGGGTTGGTGTCCTGATTTTCAGGAATGTCAACATTGTAGCTGCCGTCAGCATTCTTCAACGGCGTCCACGGATTGATGTCCCACATTGCCTTGGCCGGGTTGGCATAGTATGCGTCACCCATCTGTCCGGAATTTGAATCCGCATAGCTGAGATTAATCTTTGCTCCCGTCTTGAGGACATTGCTGAGCTTGAAGTCGGCATTTACGCGAGCCGTGAGTCTCTGATAATCAATTCCGTAGAAAACACCATCATTTTTGTGATATGCCACGGAAGAGTAATAGGAGGCCTTGTCGTTGCCGCCGGTCGCGTTGATTTCATACTCCTGAAGGGTTCCGACCTTGGTGAGTTCCTTGTACCAGTTGGTCGTCCCGTTCTCAAGCATTGTCTGAGGATAGTAGTAGTCGGAAGTAGGATCGTCAGGATTGTAGCCGGCGTTGATTGCGCAGACGCGGCGGTAGTCAAGGAGTTCCTGTCCGGTGAGAGGACGATAATTGTTGTCGTTGATGAGCTGCTGTGCTCCGAACTTCGCCCTTGCGGTGAATTTTGCCTGTCCGTTCTTTCCGCTCTTAGTCGTCACGAGTATGACACCGTTCGCCGCGCGTGAACCATAGACGGAAGCGGCTGCCGCATCCTTGAGGACGGTGATTGACTCGATGTCGTTAGGGTTGAGGAAGGTAGAAGAGGAACCGCCGCCCACACCCGTATTTGACATCTGGCGGAAGTCGCTTGACATCACCGGAATGCCATCGACAACCCAAAGCGGCTCGTTGCCGGCATTGATTGAGGACGTTCCACGCACGCGGATGGTTGATGTCGAACCCGGCTGGCCGGAACCTGATGTTATTGACACGCCGGCCATCTTTCCCGCAAGCATCTTATCGACGGATGTTGCCGGAACCTGTGCCAGCTGTTCGTTCTTTACTGATGTCACGGAACCCGTGTTGGCTTCCCGTCGGACTGTTCCGTAGGCCACGACGATTACGTCTTCAAGCACCTGACTGTCGGGCGTGAGCTGAATCGTGATGGTGCTGCGTCCGTTGACCGGAACCTCGACCGGTGTGAATCCGAGGCAGCTTACGGCCAGAATGCCGTCGCCCGGAACATTAAGGGAGAATTCCCCGACAGCGTCTGTCATTGTATAGACGCTTGTGCTGCCCTTTAGCTGGACAGCCGCGCTGACCACAGGGTCGCCGTTGTTGTCCGTGACAGTTCCGGAGACCTTGACAGTCTGAGCGAATGCCGTGCCCAAACCAATCAGCAGGCACAGCGCTAATGAGAATAATCTTTTACTCATAATAAGCTCATTAGATTTGTTAAACATATAATACCTTTGATGCGATTTTTCACATTCACTACCATTCGCGCGCCTCCGCCCCGTATGCCCCGAAACCGTGCACTAAAAAACGGGCGTTTTTTAGTGCATACGGAAATCATTGTGTAACGAACACATTTTCAATATATTACAAGTCCAAAACAATCATGTCGGTCATTGCATATGTGAGGGTCAGCACGCAGGCGCAACCCTTTGAGAGTCAGGAATATGAAATCAGGAAGTGGTGTAAGGAACAGTCACTGGTCATTGACAGGTGGGTGACGGAGTCCGTGTCGGGCACGATTTCATGGGAAAGACGTATGCTCGGAAAGGCCATACGGAAGATGAAGCCGGGAGACCTGCTCGTATGCTCGGAAATATCGCGTCTCGGGCGCAATATGCTGATGATTATGTCGATACTCAACGTCTGTTCACAGAGGAGGCTGCATATCCACACAATAAAGGACAACTTTGACCTCTCCGACAACATAAACTCCAGAATCATAGCATTCGCGTTCGCCCTCGCCGCCGAAATCGAAAGAAACCTCATCTCCCAGCGGACCCGTGAGGCGCTTGCCGCCAAGAAGACCGCAGGCGTGAACCTCGGCCGCCCTAAGGGATACTCGGAGAAAGTCCGGAGAATATGCTGCGAGTCTGAAGAGATAGAGGCTCTGCTCGCCTCCGGAACCACAATGGCCTCAGTCGCGAAGCTCTACAAAGTCCACCGCAACACCCTCGCCCGCTGCCGCCGGCTGAACTATCGCATCCCGCCCGGCGAACCCATCACATCTGAACCGAATGAAGTGAATGAAATTTAGGATTCTTGGATAATGTCGGAATAAAGCATATATTTGTGTCGGAATAATGTCGGAATAATGTCGGAACAATGTCGGAACAAAATATGTACAAGCCCCCATTTACAGTATCGCCCAAAGCCATAAACCTGGTCGCGCAGATTTCCGGACAGATTGAACGGTATGCGATTAAAATGGAACAGGGAGACACGCTGCGGTTGAGAAAAGCCAACCGCATCAAGACGATACACTCCTCATTGGCAATCGAAGGGAACAATCTGTCGGAAGGAGATGTCCGCTCCATTCTGGATGGAAAGACCGTGATTGCGCCGCCGAAAGAAATACTGGAAGTCCGTAATGCAATCAAGACTTACGAATTGTACCCGGAATTAAATCCTTTTTCTGTCCGGGATTTGCTTCGCGCACATGGTGTGATGATGGCAGGTCTCGTTGATGAGGCGGGAGTGTTCCGGACAGGCGGTGTCGGAGTATTCGCAGGCGACAAACCGGTTCATATCGCTCCTCCTGCAAGTAGGGTAAAAGAACTGGTGACAGACCTTTTTGACTGGCTGAAGAATGCAGACGATCATCTTCTCATCAAGAGTTGCGT
>CAVBPI010000023.1:0-15335 GCA_963596955.1 bacterium
GATGAAGGCCACGCTGACGGCGGCGCAGAGCATCAGCGCTCCGGCGAGGGCGAGCATTGCCACCGCGTTGCCGCTGAAGATGTACTTTACTATGACCCCGCCGAGAAGTCCCATGCAAATCTGCGGGATGACAATCGTGAAGTTGAAGATTCCCATATATGCCCCCGCGCTGTTCGCGTCAATCGAGCGCGAAAGGATTGAATACGGCATCGCGAGTATGCCCGCCCAGGCGATTCCGATGCCTACCATTGGGAGCATCAGGAGATACTGGTTATGGAGCAGCGAAAGCCCGAGGAAGCCGAGTGCGCCGCAGGCGAGGGTGGCCGCATAGACGGTCTTGTTGCCGTAGCGGTTGGCTATCCGGGTCATGAAGAGGGCTATGATGCAGGACGGGACGGGATAGACCGCGTTGAGGACTCCGACCCATGTGGCCGTGGCGCCTTCGGCGAGAAGGGCGCCGGAATTGTCCGTGACGACTCCCGTGATTGCCGGCTTGAGGTAGTTCCACATCAGGAACAGCGCCGCCCATGAGAAGAACTGCGTCACGCCGAGCTGGAGCATCACCTTCGGAGTGCCCTTGAGAAGCTGTATGAAATTGGGTTTGGGAGCTGGTGCAGCGGTTTCGGATGCGGCCTTGCCGTCTGCCTGAATGTCCGCCGTGGCGCTTTCCCGGTTGTCAGAAGTTCCGTTATAGAGCGCGAACTCCTTAGGAGGATATTCCTTTACCTTAAAGGATGTTACAAGGACGGAGGCTAACAGTATTGCCCCCCCCAAGTAGTATGAATACGCGATGTGGTCGGAGACATGTCCCTCCTCGGCGACGTCGCTCACTCCGCACCATGTCATGATGAGAGGGAGAAGAGCTCCGATGACGGCTCCGAGGTTAATCAGAAGTGTCTGGACCACAAAACCTTCGGTCTTCTGGCTGTCATCGAGCATATCCGTGACGAGCGCCCTGAAAGGCTGCATGGTCACATTGAACGAAAGGTCCATGAAGAGGAAGATGAGCGCGCCCATCGCGAGCGGTGCGAAGGCGAGCAGCTTGGGGCAGTTCGGCATCAGGACGAGGGCAAGCGTCGAGATTATCGCCCCCGCGAGGATGAACGGGATGCGCCTGCCGAGCCTTGTCCATGTCTTGTCGGAGAACATACCGACTATCGGCTGCACGATGAGCCCGGCAATCGGGGCCGCGAGCCAGAAATAGCTGAGCGAGCCGAGGTCCGCGCCGAACGACTGGAGTATGGTCGATGTGTTGGAGTTCTGAAGCGAATATCCAATCTGGACACCCATGAAGCCGAAGCTGAGGTTCCAGATTTGCCAAAAGGACAATTTTGGTTTGGATGATTTCATTCCGTGGTCAGTTATAAATTGAAAAATCTGAAACAGTTTATTCTTTTCATGTTTCTTAATTACAATCGTTAAACGATTTCGTGTTATTCGGTTATCAAATATCATTAACCGATGCGAATATATGAATTTTATAAATATAATATGGTATATCCTCTGACGAACGGGGGATATATGCGGACGAACGGCAAGTTTTCGGCGACGAATGAAACGATATTCGCGGATTTTTCCTAACTTGCAGGCATTAACCACAATACTGCTGTCATCTCGAACGAAGTGAGAGATCTTTAAGCGACATAAATGAAAAAAGACACTAAAATAAACGGCCTGATTGTCATTGCCTTTGCACTTGCGCACGCCGCGGTGGCCTATATGCTCGGAAGCTTCGGCATCAGCGACGAACTCATGCTGACCCTGCTCACCATGGCGATGACCGTGGTGCTGTGCCTGCGCCGCAGCCTCAACATCGAAATCACCGCCGCCTGCGTGATTGTAGTGAACGTCGCCGGCTTTCTCGTCGGCACGGAGGGAGGCGTGCTGCTTGGAAAGGTGCTGCGCGACCCCGTAGCGGTGAGTTCTCTCGCCACGTTCCTCACGACGATAATACTCGGATGGTGCACTGCCGCCCTCACAAAGGCATTTCCGCACGGAGCATCCAATTCCCGTCCCGGCGGCTCGGGAAAGGCGGGAATCCCCGGGGCACAGATACGCATACTCATATTCGCGTTCGCGTTCATATTCCTCCTGCGCCTTCTGGTTTTCGTGTTCTCATCGTCCGGCAGGAACCCGTGGAGCACGCTCGAAATCCTGTCCATGATTCTGTCAAACTCGGCGGTAATCATCACGCTCATCTGCGTCAACATCATATTCATCCGGTTCCGCAGACGGATAATCAACGGCGTGGGAAGGAAATGTTTCTGGTTCATATTCATTCTCTTTCTTCTCATCACCTCGCAGATGGTCGCGTACATCGTCTGCCTCTCGCCGGACAGCGTGATTCGGCCGGACACCTCGACGGACTTCATCCAGCTCTGCGTGCTGTGCCTCGTCACGGACATCTCGGCCTACTGCATAATCTATCTCGCGAACCACTCGATTGAGGTTCAGCAGGCCATACGGACGGAAAAGGAGAAGCGGCACTACGCGCAGTTCCGCTACGAGAAGCTCAAGCAGCAGGTGAACCCGCACTTCCTGTTCAACTCCCTGAACGTGCTCGACTCCCTTGTGCTTGACGCCCGGACGGAGGAGGCGAGCGAGTTCATCCACAAGCTGGCGGGGCTGTACCGCTACATGATACGCAACGAGGAGGAGAGGCTCGTGCCGCTGCGCAGCGAGATGGAGTTCGTGGATGCGTTCATCGACCTGATGAGTACGCGGTTTCCAAAGGGATTTGAGGTGGAGGAGGCTGTAAGCGAGGAGGATTTGAAGAAGGAGGTGCCTCCGTGCGCGGTGCAGATGCTTGTGGAAAATGCGTTCAAGCACAACGCGGTGTCGGAGGCGCGGCCGCTCAGGATTGCGCTGCGGTCGGTTCCGGGAAGCCTCGAAGTGCGCAACGAGCTGATTCCCAGGGCGTCGAAGTCCCCATCGACCGGGGTGGGACTGAAATACATACGGCAGCAGTACAGCGACCTGGACGGCGGGGAGGTTCTGGTCGAAGAGACTGAGACGGAGTATATCGTGAGGCTGCCGCTGATATAAAGTGCGGGCGGATGCCGTTCCGGACGGTGCGGCGTATGGTTGCAAGTTTGATTTGAAAAGAATTATGATGATATGAAAGTACTGATAGTCGAGGATGAGGTGATGGCGCGGAAGGCGCTGGCGAGGACGCTTGAGAGCAGGTATCCGCAGATGAGCGTCGTCGGGTGCACTGGTTCCGTGGCGGAGACGGTGCAGTGGCTGAACGAGCATTCGGCGAACGGCGCCGGGATGCACGGCGGATGGACTCCGGACAACGGGGCGGACGTGATTTTCATGGACGTGGAGCTTTCCGACGGCAACTGCTTCGAGATTTTCAGGCAGGTGCCGATTACGGCGAAGGTCATCATGACCACGGCCTACGACAGCTACGCCATAAAGGCCTTCGAGGCGGGTTCGCTCGACTATCTCCTCAAGCCGATAAGCCCCGCCGACCTTGACCGCGCGGTGAGCAGGGTGCTCCGGAGCGGCGGCGTCCCGGCCGACTTAGGCTCGGTGCTGCGGGCAGTCGATGAGGGAAGGCGCAAGGAAAGGTTCATCGTGAGGCTCAACGACCGCATCGTGCCGGTAAAAGTGGAGGACATCGCCTTTTTCTGCTCGGAGGAGAAGAGCAATTTCCTCTGCACCTTCGACGGGAAGAAATATGTCATAGACTCGTCGCTGGACATCATCGCGGACGAGCTGCCGGAAAAGGGGTTCTTTCGCATCTCGCGCAGCTGCATCATCTCAATCAGAGCCATCCAGAGCATCATCAAACAAGCAAACGGACGGCTCCTGATTGTCTCGGAACCGCCCGCTGAGTTTGAACTTGCCGTGTCAAGAGCCCGCGTTGATGACTTTATGTCTTGGCTATCCCAATGACGGGGCGCCTAAAAGGCACTCCCCTCTCTTTCAACTACCTGCCACTGTTTTTTATTAAAGTTGAGACCTCGGTGTTGAAGGACTGCTGGTTGAGGAGGGATTCGAGGGTGAGGTGCATACGGTAGCGCCAGTAGTGGCGGCTGACGGCGGGGATGTTGATGCGCTCGGCGTTCGGGTCGCTGAGGCGGAGAGTGCCGTCGATTGAGAGCCAGTCCTGGAGCGGGAGTATGGTGAGCATCGCAGGAGAGTCGAGATGCTCGCCGACAATGTGGCGGCAGAGCCACGGCTCGCAGAAATACGGCGCCTCGCCTCCGAAGTTCAGGTGATAGAACCTGGCGGAGACTTCTCTGTCCTCTTCCCACCATGCGCGGATAGGGTTCATGTCGTGGGTGGATGTGGTGCAGACGCAGAGGTACGGGTAGTGCTTAGGGTTGCCGAACTCAACGCTCGTGCTCTTCGGCATCCTCTGGATTTCAAGCGAGAGAATCTTCAGCTCCGACATCACGGAGGCAACGCAGTCCGGAATCATTCCGAGATCCTCGCCGCAGGCAAGCATATCGGTGGCATGAAGCAGGGACGGGAGCTTGCGCATGGCCGACTCATGCCAGAAGTCGTTGTGGCGGCGGTAGAAGAAGTCGTCGTGCAGGCGGTTGAAAGTCCTCTGGAGATGCGGGGCGAGGCTGCGGTAAGAGGCGGTGTTCTGCGCCCCGATTCTCGGATGCCAGTAGCCCTTCATCACCGGATCCTCGACGAAGAGCACGTCGGTCGGGTCGTCGGCAGGAGGTGTCACGAACGCCCCGGAAGCCACGTCGAAGCCGTCAAAGGCAAGCTCCTCGACAGGGTACGGAAGCGCAGGGTAGAAATGGCCGAGCAGGCCGCTGCTGTATTTGAGAGGAATCTCCCAGATGCGGAAGAATCCAAGTATGTGGTCAATCCTGAAGGCGTCGAAATATTCCGACATCTTCCTGAGCCTCGCCTTCCACCACGCGAAGCCGTCCTTCGCCATCTCGTCCCAGTTGTAGGTCGGGAAGCCCCAGTTCTGTCCGTCCGCGGCAAAGGCATCAGGCGGTGCGCCGGCCGACTCGTCCATGTTGAACAGGTGCGGGTACTGCCATGCGTCGGCGCTGGTGCGGGAGATGCCTATCGGAAGGTCGCCCTTGAGCACGACCCCCTTCGAGTGGGCATATTCGCGGACCTCGGTGAGCTGTCTGTCGAGATGGAACTGGACGAAGCAGTGGAAATCTACCTCAGCGCGATGTTCGGCGCAGTATTTCTCCATTTTGGCCGCGGAGTATTTCGCATAGCTCTTCCATTTGCTGAAGTCCGCCGTCCCGAAGCTGTCACGGAGTGCGCAGAATACGGCATACGGCTCAAGCCAGGCGCGGTTTGCGGCGATGAAGGCCTTGTAGGCCGCCGTCTTAGAAAGCTTTGCGAAAGTCTTTGAGTACGCCTCGCGGAGAAGGCGGGTCTTTTCACTGTTCACCCGCTCGTAATCCACCTGAGCCAGGCCGTTGAGCTCGGTCTGGAGGGCCTTGTAGGACGGAGTCTCTTTGACTCCTGCGGCCTTAAGATTTATGAACTGCGGATGAAGGGCGAAGGTGGAGTTGGCATTGTAGGGATATGAGTCCTGCCATGTCCCTGTCATCGTGGTGTCGTTAATCGGAAGGAGCTGGAGTATGCACTGGCCGGTCTCCGCCGCCCAATCCACCATCTTCTTCAGGTCAAGGAACTCGCCCACCCCGAAGTCGTCCTCGCTACGGAGCGAGAAGACCGGAATCGCAGTGCCGGCCCCGCGCCATCTTCGCAGACCGAAGCGGTGGCTGATGTCGGCAAGTATGGTGAACTTGTCCTCCGACGCGGTGCAGATGCGGTTCTCGCCGCTTTCCCATTCCTTTATCGCGAGCGTCCCGCGGTCGGCGATGACCAGCTTGTACTCAAAGTCCTCTTCGGTGCTGACTGCGAGCTTCCACTGAGGGAAGTTGCTGTCGTCCAGAGGGATGAGCTTCTTCCAGTCGTCCATGCCCTCGCCGTTGCCGGCCATGCAGAGCACTTCGTCACGGCTCACCACAGGGACATTGACCGTTATTAGAGTGGTCGGGGCGTTTTTTTTCATGCGCAAAGATTCCTCGGCTTCGCTCGGAATGACAGGAGAAGAACCGCTCGGAATGACAGAGGATGATGCGGCTGAAATGATGTTCTCGCGCGAGAAGATGCCTTTGGTGAAGGCTGAGGAGTAGAACGGAGCGTCCTCGGGCGCGTCCTGCCAGCGGTCACGGATGACAATTGAGGTCGAGGCCGCCGCTCCGGCAAGGTTCAGGGAGTGGTGCCGCCATTCGTGCCTCCGGGTGCCGTCGCGGCGGACAAGCATGAAGCCGTAGCGATTGAGAGCCTCGGCGGAAACCCTCGCCACCCTTGCGGACCATCTTCCCATGCCGTCGCTGACCATCGGGATTTCCCTGTCGCCGAGACACAGCACGAGGGAATCCCCCCACACCGTGTTGTATTCAATTGAAATAAAGATATTCATATCCCTTATGTGTTATTATATGATGTGTTATTAATATGTGTTATTTATGTGATTTCATCTTGTTCCAGTTCAGAACCGGCAGCAAAGTTGCCAAAAAAGCGGCAACAATCCAAAAAATTGATACGGCTGTGAAGTCGCTTCCGTTCTCCTGAATGAGGTAGCCGCTCGCGATGTCCTGGACGGCGGCCGCCACGTAGCTCGACACGCCGACCACCCCGAGCGCGGCTCCCGTGGCCTTACGCGGCACTATGTCTATGGCCATGAGCCCCGCCACGATGCAGTATAGCTCGCCCATCGCGAAGTTGAAGACCGCGACATAGATTGTGTTCAGCACGAATCCCCCTCCCGTAAAGAGGAAAAGCGACAGCATCACGATTCCCAAAAGCCCCGAAAGCAGCGCCGGACGCATCCTGTCGCCCTTGAACAGCCTGTCCGAAATCCACCCTGCGGAAACGGTTCCGACCAGCCCGCCGACCAGAGCGGCGACGGCGATGATGCTCGAAGCCTTCTCCAGCGAAAAGAGCTTGGCCTTCTGGAGAAACAGCACTCCCCAGCCCGTGATGGCATATTTCGTTATGTAGATGAATGCGGACGACGCGGCGATAATCCATATTCCCGGATGTCTCAACACCCTTTTCTGGAGGCTCAGCGTCCTCATCGAGTCCTCGGGTTTCATCTCTTCCCCGGAAAGCTTCTGAACGGAAGGAAGTCCGCAGCTCTCCGGCGTGTCCTTGACCGTCATGAAAACCAGCAGTGAGCCCGCGAAGCCGATGAGAGCCGCGAGAAGGAATCCCCACTCCCAGCCCCATGCGGCGACGACGGCGGCAATCAGGACGAAGGAAATGAACTCGCCGATGTACGGGCTCGTGCAGAATATGCTGTAGAAGGTTCCGCGGCGCGACTGGGGGAACCAGCGCGAGAGGCTTATGACTCCGGGAGCCGGACCCATGGACTGAAACCAGCCGTTCAGACCCCAGAAGATGACGGCGGAGAAGAAAAGCGTCGTGTGGGACACTCCGAACGAGGTCACCCCGATTCCGAGCAGGGCGATGACGAGATTCACGACGGACGAGAGCAGCAGCCCCGTGCCCATGAAGCGGCGGATGTTGCAGTAGTCGGCGATGAAGCCGTTGATGAACTTTCCGAATGCGTAAATCAGAAGCAGTCCCGACCCTATGAGACCGAGTTGCCCCGCCGTCAGCACTCCCTCGTCAATCAGGGGCTGCTTCACCACGCTGAGGCTCATGCGGCAGACATAGTAGAGGCTGTAACCGATTGTCACGCCGAGGAATGTGCTGCGGCGCACCTTTTTGTAGGTCGGTTCAATCTCAGGCTCCGGCACCTGTGTGGCAGCCGGACGGCTTATTCTGAAAAAGCTATAGACACTCATCGCTCTCTTTTTATAAAATTTAAGGATTCTTACAAGATTTCATGAGACCTCATTCCGCGCTGTCGCCGCCCCATTCGCAGTAGGGACATTTCGTCAGTGACGAATTATAGTAGCGTCTGTCGCCGGTGACCTCCTCCCCGAGCCACGCGGGGCGCTCGAATTCCTCGTCCTCGCTGCCGAGTTCGACTTCCGCGACGACAAGTCCGGCATTGTCCCCATGAAACTCATCAACCTCAAAGACATGGTCACCAGCCTTCACAAGATGGCGGGTCTTGTCGATTATGCCCGGTTCACAGAGCCGCATAAGCTGAAGAGCCTCTTCGACGGGGATTTCCTTTTCCCATTCAAGGCGTGACATCCCGGATGCGGAGCCGCCGCCCTTGATTGTCAGGTAGCCCTTGTCCCCTCGGATGCGCACACGCACGGTCCGCCCCGGGGAACGGCTTATATATCCCTGCATGATTGGCGTTGAATTGTATGCCTCCGTCTTATAGCCTTCGCCGACGACGAGAAACTTTCTCTCTATTTCCTGATGTATTCCCATATTTTCCTGTGACATATACATTTATGTATCAATGCATTATTTTCGTCATGCCTGCAAACACCATGCTCACTCCCCCGACGGAACCTTCGAGAGCACGGTGCGACGGTAGTCGATGGTCAGGGCGACGGCGCGGACAACAAGATGCACGAAATAGGCCGCGAGAAGGAGATGAACTGCCATGATGCCGTCAGGCCGGAAGATTGCCGCAAGGATGAAATAGCTCGCGAGGAATGCGGCCGTGGAAAGCAGCATGGTGTTGCGTATCGGACGGGCGGCCGTCGCTCCGATGTAAATCCCGTCCCATGTGAAGGCGACGCAGCCGAACGCCGGCATCACCATGAGCCAGAACATATAGGGGGCGCATCCCTCTATGACATCCTTGTCGTTGGTCATGATTTCGAGCATCCACTCTCCGCCGAAATGGTAGAACACCATGAAGAGCAGGCACACGAGTCCCGACCAGACGAATGTGTAGCGGACGGTGAGCCGCAGTCCGGAGCGGTTGCCGGCTCCGATGTACTTGCCGCTCATTGCCTCTCCGGCGTATGCGAAGCCGTCGGTGAAGTAGGAGAACAGGAGCAGGACCTGAAGCATTATCGAGCTGACCGCCAGGGTCATGTCCCCGAAATGCGCGGCGATAACGGAGAAGCTGACATAGATTCCGATGAAGCTCAGCGAGCGGACGACGAGGTCGGCGTTCATAGTGAAGTAGCGGCGTGTCTCCCCTCCCCGGAACGCGGCTTTCACGTCCTTCCGGCCGTAGCCGGAGAACACCTTGCGGCGAAACTTGCAGAGCAGGAGCACCACGGCGGTGACCAGTCCGCAGTACTGCGCGATGACGGTTCCCCACGCGATGCCGCTGAAACCCACGCCGTCAAAGGTGAACGAGCCGATGGTGAAGCCGAGTGAGAGGTATATGCTGACGAGGATGTTGACGCCGTTCACGACAAGGTCGGTAATCATCGGGCTTATCCCGTCCTGCATCCCGATGAACCAGCCCTTGAATGCCATGAGGCTGAGGGTTGCCGGAGCGGCTATGATTCTGATGTAGAAGTATTTGGTGGCGAGTTCCCGAACCTCGGGCGTGCAGTCGATGCAGAGGAATGCGAGCTGGACAAACACCCATTGCAGGAGCCAGAACAGGGCCGCCACGGAGAACGAGATGCCGAGCCCGCGCGTGAGTATGTTGGCGCATTCTCGCGTGTCGCCCCTGCCGTAGGCCTGCGCTGTCATGCCGCCGGTTCCGACCCTCAGGAAAGAGAAGTTCCAGTACAGCAGGTCAAAGAGCATGGACCCGATGGAGGCCCCGCCGATGAACGTGGCCGCGGAAAGCCCTCCGGCAGGCTGGTGCCCCGCCACGGCTATATCGACCATGCCGACAATCGGTACGGTGATGTTCGCCAGTATGCTCGGTATCGCGAGCGTGAATATTTCCTTGTTTATGCCTTTTGCAGATATTCCGTCCATATTTTCACTCCTACATTGCGAACTCGTTGTCTCACAGGCACTTTCAGGATATTTCCGCAATTCATTTCCGGTACTTCGTATATTCCTCCAGCATCCCGAGGTAGGAGGCATATCGTTCCGGACTTATCGTCCCCTGCTCGACAGCGGACTTCACCGCGCAGCCTGGTTCATGCGTATGGGTGCATGGGGTGAAGCGGCAGTCGGCCGAAGCTTTCAGCATTTCCGGGAAATAGAGGGATATCTCCTCGGGAGCGAGATCGACGAGCCCGAATCCACGGATGCCCGGAGTGTCGATTATGCCGCCCTCGCCTCCGCAGAGAGGGTACATCTCGTAGAATGTCGTGGTGTGCCGCCCCTGAAGGTGAGCCTCGGAGATGAGTCCTGTCTTAGGGTTGAGCGACGGGTCCATCGCCTTGATAAGCGAGGACTTGCCAACGCCGGAGACTCCCGAGAAGAGGGATATGCCAGGAGTCCCGTCCCCGGATTTTTCTAGGCACAGCGAACGGAGTTCATCGACTCCGCGGCCCGTCTTTGCGGAGACTTCGAGTATGCGGTAGCCGGCGCTTTCGTATATCCGGCGGAAATTCGCGTGCGCAGGCGCAAACTCGTCGCGGAACTCCTCGACGATGTCAATCTTGTTCAGCACGATGACCGGCTTCACCCCATAGACCTCGCAGGTGACGAGCAGCCGGTCGATGAACGGGAGCTTGACCTCCGGGAAGGCGAGGGTGACGACGATGAACGCGCGATCGACATTGGCGGCGATGATGTGCGCCTGCCGGCTGAGGTTCACGGACTTGCGGATGATGTAGTTGCGGCGCGGAAGTATGGTCGTGATTGCGGCCGGAGAGGTCTCGGTGGCCGGCACGCTCCCGTCGGCGAGGCAGTCTCCGTCAGCATGGAACTCGACCCTGTCGCCCACCGCCACGGGATTGGTCGCGGAACTCCCCTTCAGCCGCACCTTTCCGCGCAGCACCGCAGGGAACAGCCTCCACGAGGGAAGCTGCGCCAGAAGATAATGGCTGCCCGTATGTTTGACGACCGTCGCTGTTCCTTCCATAATTTCCCGCCTCCGGCAGTTTTTCACCGAAAGCGGTGCAAAGATAACAATAATACTAAAAAATATATGTATCCGTGGCACAATGAAACAATTTCTTTAATACCTTTGCCGCCCGAAAATTTACAAATAGATTTCATTATGAACAACGACAAGGCGCTTAAGCGCCGTGCGGAGAACAGCGAAGCGATGGCCTCGCGCGATGGTGCGCACGGAGCACAACTTCCCCTTCGAGGGGACGGGAGGGGTCTAAATACAAAGAGGGGTCTAAAGATATGGGGCTATTTGGCAGGGGTTATTACGGGAGTGACCTACGGGATGAACCCGCTGTTCGCGATGCCGATTCTCAAGGCGGGGGTGTCGGTCGATACGGTGCTGTTCGTCAGGTATGCAGTGGCTGTGCTGGTGCTTGCCGGGGTGATTCTGGTTTCAGGGAAGTCGTTTGCGGTGAGCCGACGGCAGTTCGGATGGCTGATTCTTCTCGGCGTGCTCTTTTCCGGCAGCAGCCTCGGGCTTTTTCTCGCATATAACTACATCCCTTCGGGCATCGCGACGACAATCGTGTTTCTCTACCCTACTCTCGTCGCCCTCATCATGGTGTTCCTCAAGGTCTATCCGACATGGCAGACATGGGTTTCGATTGTCGTGACATTCATCGCGATTCTTTTTCTCTGCAACTACGACTCCTCGCAGCCGGTGAGATGGGAAGGGCTCGTGCTCGCGTTCCTCTCGGCGCTGTCATACGCATTTTTCATCGTCCTCATAAATCAGAAGCGCTGTCTCCGCGAACTTCCGAACGACGTCCTCACGTTCTATGCGCTCGGAGTCGGGTGCATCGTGTTCTGCGCCATTGCGGTCATCGGCAGCCATACGGGACAGATTTCGATAGTCCGGGACTTCGGGATTCTGAACAGCCACGCCACGATGTGGGTTAACCTCGTGCTCCTTGCGGTCATCCCGACGGTCATATCAACCGCCACCCTCGCCGCCTCGACGAAGATTATCGGAGCCGCCAAGGCCTCGGTCATGGGAGTCTTCGAACCGCTCACCGCAATCCTCATCGGCACGCTAGTCTTTGGTGAAAAGATGTCATGGAACATAGCCATAGGCATATTTCTCTCCATATTCGCCATCTGTTTCATGATTATCAGCCCGGGAAAGAAAAAGAAGGCGTGAGCATTTGGGGAGATTATGCCCCGAAATATGAAATTATTGAGTATATTTGTTGAGAAATGCAAGAAAATAATTGCCTCCTGTCGAGGATTATTTTTGTGATTTCTGAAAATCTACAACATCATGATTACGGAAAAACAGATTGAAGAGGCGCTGAAGGAAGTATTCGGAAGCCTCAGGTTCACGGAGGAGCCGGCGGGACTGTATGAGCCGCTGAGATATATGATTCAAATCGGAGGGAAGCGGATTCGTCCGAGGCTGTGCCTGCTGGCATATTCCCTCTTCGGGGATTCGCTTGACGAGCGGATTCTGGATCCTGCTGCGGCAATTGAGGTGTTCCACAGCTTCACGCTGATTCATGACGACATCATGGACAATGCCGCCGTGCGCCGTGGAGTCCCGACCGTGTGGAAGAAGTGGGACGCGAACACGGCCGTTCTTTCCGGAGACTCGATGTGCATTGAAAGCTACAGGCTGCTCGCAAAGGCTCCGGCGGACAAGCTTCCGGACGTGCTCAGGCTGTTCTCTGACACGGCGGCGCAGGTCTGCGAGGGGCAGCAGTACGACATGGAGTTCGAATCGCGGGAGTCGGTTCCGATGGACGACTACATCATGATGATAGGCCTCAAGACGGCGGTTCTCATTGCCTGCGCGGCGAAGATGGGCGCCGTGATTGCCGGTGCGGACCCGGCGAGTCAGGAGCTTGTCTATCAGTATGCCTATTCTCTCGGGCTCGCGTTTCAGGTGGCGGATGACTACCTCGACACTTTCGGTGACCCGGCGGTCTTCGGGAAGGCCATCGGCGGGGACATTCTCAACGACAAGAAGAGCTGGCTGCTGACAAAGGCGTTTGAAATGGTGGCCGACGACGCCCTCATGCACAGGGCGCTGCTCGACGCCATGGCGCTTCCTGTTGAGACAGAAGAAGATAAGCGGAGAAAGATTGACGCGGTGCGCGAAATCTATGTCAAACTCGGAGTTGATTTCGCGGCGAAGGCGGAAATCAGGAAATATCACGAGGAGGCGCTCGGTTTCGCGGCGCAGCTTCCGGTCAGCAACATCGCTCACGAGGAACTGAGGCGCTATGCCGAATCTCTGCTCGGGCGGGCGAAGTAACACAAGGAAAACATGAAAAAAAACAACATAGAAATAATGGCTCCGGCCGGCAACTTCGAATGCCTGCACGCGGCGATTGAGGGCGGCGCCGACTCCGTCTATTTCGGCGTGGGCAACCTGAATATGCGCTCGCACTCCGCGAACAACTTCTCGGCCGGCGACCTCGCGGAAGTCTGCCGCATCTGCCGCGAGAACGGCGTGAAGTCCTACCTCACCCTGAACATCGTCCTCTATCAGGAAGACCTCCAGCCGATGCGCGAGACGCTCGACGCCGCAAAGGCCGCCGGAATCACGGCTGTAATAGCCTCAGACATGGCCGCCATCGCCTATTGCCGCCGGATTGGAGTCGAGGTGCACATATCCACGCAGCTCAGCATCTCCAATGTGGAGTCGCTGCGGTTCTATGCCCAGTTTGCCGATGTGATTGTCCTTGCCCGTGAGCTTAATCTCCATCAGGTCAAGGAGATACACGAGACCATCGTCCGCGAGCACATCTGCGGGCCGGCTGGCCGTCTTGTCGAAATCGAGATGTTCGCCCATGGAGCTCTCTGCATGGCGATTTCAGGCAAATGCTACCTAAGCCTCCATGCCTACGGAGCCTCCGCAAACCGTGGCGCCTGCTATCAGATCTGCCGCCGCGGATATGAGGTCACGGATCTCGAGACGGGCAATCAGCTGCAGATTGACAACAAATACATCATGTCTCCCAAGGACTTGTGTACCATCGAGTTCATGGACAAGATAATCGACGCGGGCGTGACGGTGTTCAAGATTGAGGGACGGGCACGCAGTGCGGAATATGTCAAGAAGGTGGCATCCTGCTACCGCCGCGCAGCCGATGCCGTCATCGCCGTGAACTACACCCCGGAACTCGCGGCCGCCCTCAAGGGAGAACTCGCCGAAGTGTTCAACCGAGGTTTCTGGGACGGCTACTACCAGGGGGCGCGCCTCGGGCAGTGGAGCGAGGTCTATGGCAGCAGCTCGACCCGAAAGAAAGTCTATACAGGCAAGGTAACGAACTGGTTCGCCAAGCTTTCGGTGGCTGAAGTCCTCATCGAGTCGGCGACGCTCAAGGTCGGCGACCGCATTCTCATCATGGGTCCGACAACCGGCGTGGTAGAAACGACAGTCAACGAAATCAGAGTGGATTTGAAGCCGGTAGAATCCGCCTCCAAGGGGGTCTATTGCTCAATTCCGATTGATTTCAGCAAGGACGCCGACACACTCCGCGAAGTAGCCGGCTCCCAGGCCCGCCTCCGCCGCTCCGACAAGGTCTATATCTGGGCAGAGGAATAATCACATATTTTGCCTACCTTTGCGGCAAGGCAAGAAACAGGAGACAAGAAACCGGGGTGGGACAAGCAACACCCCGAAGCAAGATAATGGCGGACAAGATGACAGAGGAGCAGCGGCATTATTGTATGTCGCGGATTCGGAGCGTCGATACGCGCCCTGAGATGCTTGTGCGCAGATTTCTGCATTCACATGGGTTCCGATATTCCCTGCACCGCAAAGACCTGCCGGGAAGTCCGGACATCGTCCTCAGGAAGTATCACACGGTCATCTTCATCAACGGCTGCTTCTGGCACGGCCATCCGCTCTGCCGCCACGCCACTGTTCCCAAGACCAATCCCGACTTCTGGGCGGAGAAAATCCGCCGCAACAAGGAACGCGACGCGAATGACATCGGGGAACTTGAGCGTCTGGGCTGGCACACCATTGTCGTCTGGGAATGCGAACTCAGCCCCCACAGCCGCTCCGGACGCCTCGAACTTCTCGAAACCCAGCTTCGTCAGCGGCTCGAACCCGAAACCATCCACACCATTCCGAATTCCGTCCGCAAACTGTCGAACGACACGGAGATGCAATGACCGGTCAGTTGTCTGAACGAAAGTGAGTGCGCCATTCCTCACTGCCACATTTTTTCAGTGAAAAGCACTATCTTTGCATCAAAGCATTCATAAGAATATGGCAAAGAATTTTTTCAAGAGATACATCTGGCTGGTTGATCTGATCAACCGCAGGAAATATATCTCCTTCAAGGAAATCAGCGAGGCGTGGCGGCGCAGTCCGCTGAACGAGACGGGAGAGCCGCTGTCAGAAAGAACGTTCTTCAACCACAAGGACGCCATCGCCGGGATGTTCGGGATAGAGATTC
>CAVBPI010000024.1:0-15218 GCA_963596955.1 bacterium
ATAAGGAACAACCACACTACTTTGCCGTCGCGTAAGGAACGACAACGACGATCTCGTAGGTGCCCGGCTGGTAGAACTTGACGTTCGTGCGCAGGCGGACATACCAGCCGTCCGTGCCGCCGTTGTAGTCGTCGTCCGGCCAGTTGGAGTTCTTAGGAATCGTTCCGGCCTTGTTGTCCGCCTTGAGGGAATTCCAGTCAAGGTTGCTGAAGTCCTTGTAAATCGCGCCGCGGATATAGGAGTAGGTCAGCCCCACAGGCCACGGGGTGTAAGGAAATTCCATGTAAAGTCCTTCCTCGGCCTTGTTCGGAGCGGCAGGATTGTAGTTCGCGCCCTTCTGCGGGAGGTTCCGGCGGTTCACCGAGTAGTCGATGTAGCTCGTGGTCGTCGAGTAGGTGGCGTAGTCCTCCGGGTTGAAGAGCTTGCCGTTCTTGTCGTACATCTTCACATAGACGCGGATTCCCACAGATGGTTCGTCGCTGAGCTTGCGGATTGCCATGTTCTTCTCCCGGCCGTTGTCCTTGTAGATGTTGTCACGGCGGGTGGAGAAATTTGCGGCGGCATCGTTCACCTGGTCATAGTAAGGGAACGTGTTGGAAGGCGCCCCCTTGTCGTCCTTGCCGACGATGCAGATTCCGTTCACGAAGTCCGTGAGTTCAAAATCAACGGCCGACTCGCCTCCCGTGCCCTTCTCTATCTTGAGAATCGCGTAATCCTCAAGAAATACGGAACCCTTGGAGTTGGAGACGCTGACATCCACATGATAGACGTCACCCTCCTTGAGACCGATGTTGGCGGTCGATTCCATAGCACGGAGCTGGCCATTGGTCTCGTTGATCATAAGCGGGGTGAGCGTCGCGTCCGTGAGCTTGGACATCACCTGTTCGAGGGTCTTGTCGGTGAGGTAGTCGTAAGGAGCCGCCCAGAGCCTCGTCGGGAAACCCTGGAAGAAGCCTTCGACACGGTTGCCCTTCTCGTCGCGGACATTCTCGATTCTGAACTTGCACGGACGGGTGGAATTGTCGAGCCACGCGGTGCTGGAAGCCACCTTGGCGCCGAGCGCGACATACATCGTGTCCGAACCCTGAAGCCTTATGCCCTCGCCGATATATCCCTGTACCTTCGGTTCCTTGAAGCATGAAGATACGGACAGGATGAGGACAAACGCCGCGAGAATATATTTAATCGTATATTTCTTCATATCCTTATATATTATATGATGTTATTTATCGTCGGCGTGCTTGCCGAAGAAGAAAAGACTGTGGTAGTAAAAGTGCTCGTTGTAGCTGGAGTCGCCGCTATAGACGATGTGTATCACGCCGGTGTTCGTGTGGATGTCGGAGACCATCATCCTGTAGCTCTGGTCACACTCGTCGTTGTCCGGAGTGAGGGTCGCGCGCTCAAGGTAGGTGAGTTCCCAGTTCGCGCCCCTCTTGAAGAGGACGTGGATGAGTTTCGGAGTGGTGAGCAGGAAGTTCGAGTACTGGAAACCGGCACCCGCCACATTGCCGCCGTCGTAGGCAGAGCCCGGGTCGGTGTTGGTCTCGTCAAGGGTGAGGTGAATCTCCTGCGTTCCGTCGATGGAGGTGAGATAGACTCCCTCCTCAGGGATGTCCTCGCGTCCCCACTTGCCGGGATAGATGTACATCCCCATCTGTGCGAGGTCGGCCGCGGTCATGTCCTCAAGCCTGAACTCGGTCGCGCCCTCGACGCCGTTGCGGAACCCGTAGTTCTTGCGGCGGATGTATCGGTTAACGGAGTATTTTGACGGGCTGATGACCGTGACGTCGCCGTTGATGGCATCCTTAAGCCCCGCCTTTTCGAAGAGCTGGGCGACAACCGTCGTGTTCTCGTCCTGAAGCAGATATTCGTAGGTCGTCATGTCGAACTTGTTCGTCTCGTTTATCGTGCCTCCGATGACGTCGGTGCGGCAGGATGAGAGAAACGGAGCGGTGACGGCCGCAATAATCATATATTTAAGAAATCTTTTCATATTCCGATGCATTTAAATTGATTGCTACCACCTTGTCTTGCCGTCCCAGTAAGGAGTCTGGCTGATGAGAGGGTTCATCTTCATGATTGACGAGGACACCGGCCAGTAGTAGCCTTCCTGCTTGTATTTCGCCGGAGCCATGAGGTGGTCATTCGGGAAGTAGTTGTTGCGGACCATGTCGAAGTAGAGGCAGCCCTCTCCGAAGAGTTCGGCAATCCTCTGCTGCATGATTTCGTCGGCGAGGCCTGAATTGTCGCCCTTGTACTCGCCTATCTGTGCCCTCCCGCGGATGTCGTTCACGATGGCCGTGGCTTTGCCGTACTGCTTGTCGCGCGTGTATGCCTCGGCGAGGAGGAGCATTATGTCGGTGTAGCGGAACACGGGGATGTTGGCCTCGGCGAAGTAGGCGACATACTCATCGACCTTCTTGTCCTTGTCGGCCGTGAACATCGCGTATTTCGTGAGCCATGTGACCTTCGTCCTGTCGTTCTCGGCGCCGCCGGTGTCGTTTACAGGCTCGTTGTACTCGGAATCCCATGCGTCGAAGAAGAGCTTGGGACGGATGTCGCCGGTCTGTGTCGTGAAGTCGTATTCGGGGTACATCTTCGCCTTCTGGGTCGCGGGCACCCAGTCAATCTGGGTCGAGCGGTCCTTCATCGGGTCGCCGTCAAACGACTCCATCTTGCAGGTGCGCGCGGTGACGCCGGCCATGTCGGCACGGTAGGACTCGTTGGAGTCGGTGGAGATGTTGAGCTCGAACACGGCCTCGGTGGAGCCGCCGCGGTACATTGCCTGAATGGACTTCATGTCAACGTACTGGACGTATGAGCGGTTGGAGTGGTCGCGGAAATCCTCAAGGGCGGTGACGGCGGCCTTCACATAGTCGGAAGCGTTGACTCCTGGAACACGATCCCTGCGCACGAGGAACCACATCCACATATTCACGTGTCCGCAGAGCGCGAGCGCGGCCCCCTTGTCGGCGGTGATTCCCCAGCCGTCTCCGCCAGGTGTGTTGAATTTCAGAAGCTCGACCGCCTTGTTCACGTCGGCGAGGACGTTCTGGCAAATGTCGATGTCGTCGGTTCTCGGGATTACCACAGGAGAGAGGTCCTTGTCGATGACCTGACTTGAGGACTCAATCATCTCGCTGATGTACGGAGCGTTGCCCCAGATGCGGAGGATGTTGAAATAGACGAGGGCGCGGAGGAAGTAGGCCTCTCCGAGGATGCGGTCCTTCTGCCCCTCCTTGAACTGGGAATCGGGAATCTCGTCTATCTTGCGGATGACCATGTTGGCCTGGGCGACGACCTTGTAGAAGTTGCTCCAGTCCGAGTAGTCCTCAAGCGAGCCCCACATCTTGCTCGGGTTGGCGATGTCGGTATAAATCCCGTTGGTGTAGAGATACTGGGACGAGCCGCCGTTCCACCCGGCGCGGATGAATCCCGTGGTCGCGTCGGCACGGCTGTACCAGTTGTTTGAATTGGCCATCAGACCCCTGTAGAGGGCGTAGGTGCCGGAAAGTCCGACCTCGGCGTCCGTCTGGGTCTTCCAGAACACCTCGTTGTAAATGAGATCGACCTGCTCCGGATCGAGGAACTTCGAGCATCCGCAGGCGCAGGCGAGGACCAGGCTCAGAATTGCTATATACTTTTTCATCATATTATCCTTTTAAATTAAAAGTAAGCGTTTCCATTTTCCCGAAATCTCAGAATTGCAGCTGAACGCCGAAGACTATCGTGCGGGAAATCGGGTAGCCGGAACCGTTGTAGAATCCGGTACGGGACACCAGACGAGGGTCGAGCACGGATGACTTCTTCCACATCGCGAGGTTCTGGCCGGTCACATAGACGTTTATTCCCCTCATGCGAATCTTGTCGAGCCACTTGTGAGGCAGGTCGTAGGACAGGGTCACGTTGTCGAGGCTCCAGTAGTCGCCCGGTTCGATGAACATGGAGGACATACGGAACGAACGCGCTCCGCCGCCTTCCCAGTAGTTCACGTAAATCATCGGATAGTACGAGCCGTCGCCCGGGGCCTTCCAAAACTTGGAGTCGTCGAACTTGTAGAGCGCGTACTGGTAGAAGCTGGCAGCGTCGTCGAAGCGGGAGAGCTGCTGCTGGAGGGTGCTGTTCACGATGTAGTGGCCGAACGCGAAGGAGGTGTTCACCCTGAGGGAGAGTCCCTTCCAGCGGAGGGTGGTGTTGAGACCGCCGGTTACCTTAGGCTCCGGAGTCTTGCCCTCGATGATTTTCATGTCGTTCTCACTCTCATATCCCTCGATGCGGTAGTCTCCGTTCACGTCGGTGAAGACAGGCATTCCAGGGAATATGCGTCCCTGAAGGTTACGGGCGAGACCGGCGTCGGCCCCGTTGTACTTGAGCGCCTCTCCGGTGAACGGATCCACAGGAAGGTCGGAGTAGTAGTCGAGCGTGCCCTGATATTCATACATATAATACTGGAAGGCAGGAGCACCCTCGATGAAGGCGTAGTAGCTGCCGCGGTTGATGTAGTCGCGTCCTCCGTTTCCGAGCTTTGCAATCTTCGTGGAGTTGTTCGCGAGGTTGAGCGTCCAGTCCCACTGGAATGCGGAGTTTCGCGGGAAGAGGTAGCCGGTGAGGGAGAGCTCGAATCCGTGGCTCACCATATCGACGAGGTTCGACGAAAGCTTGTTGTAGCCGACGTATGACGGAAGCTGCGAGGTATAGACGAGGTCGGACATATATTTTGAATATATGTCACCCGAGAAATATAGCCTGTGGTTGAAGAGTTCGAGGTCCAGACCATAGTTGATTTCCTTGGTGCGGCTCCACGAGAGGTCCTTGTTGGCAATCTTGTTGAAGTCCGCGATGAGGGCGAGCTTGTCGCCGTAGGACTTGACATCCATCTTGTCGCTGTACATGTAGCCGAGACCGCCTGTAATCGAGCCGAGGGACACGAGCGAGTTGTACTGGAGAAGAGGGTCGTAGTAAATCTCTCCCGAGGTACCGAACGACACGCGGAACTTTCCGAAGTCCATCCATTTCTTCGTCGCCTTCATCCACGGTTCCTCGGAGAATGCCCAGTGAGCCTTGACTGAAGGGAAGTTAGCCCATTTGTTGTTGGCTCCGAATCTCGATGATGCGTCGCGGCGGAAAACTCCCTCAATCTTGTAGCGGTTGTTCCTGTAGCCGTAGGAGGCCATGGCGAACACCGAGAACATATTTGAGGTGACGATGTCGGAATAGGCGGTAGTGTTCTCCTTCTTGTAGCCCTGGATGACCTTCAGGTAGTCGGACATTCCGTCCTCGGCCTCGGCGCGGAGCTGGTTCAGCGTGTTGGTGTTCACCTCGACTCCGAGAAGTCCCACGACTCCGTGCTCGCCCTCTTTTCCGAAGGCCTGGTTGTAGTTCAGGACTGAGTTGGCGTTGATGGTGGTCGTCACGCCGGCCGAAGAGTGAGCCACGCTGCGGTGGTCGTCACGGGCGACGGCAGGGAGGAAGTAGTCGCGCTTTCCGTAGTCGAGAATCATGGATGCCTGGTTGTCCCAGCTCAGCCCGTCTAAAAACTTGACGCGAAGGGTCTCTCCGACGGAGATGGAGTGTGTCCTGTTCTTGTTATAGGCGTCGCCGAGCTGGCCGCTCATCATGCGGAGCTCTTCGTCGGAGCGGTAGAACAGAGACGACGGAAGCTCGGTCGGCGAGGTAGGCATGGCCTTCATGAGGTCGTTCAGACCGCCCTTACGGTCGAGGTAGGTGTATCTCATCACGAGCTCGTTGTGCAGGTGCTTGTTAAGGTCCGTCACGAGGCTGGTGTTGAGATTGGTTCTCTGCACGCCGTAGCCCACGAGCACGCCGGTCTCACGATAGTGGCCGATGCTGACGCGGTAGGAGTTGCTGTTGTTTCCGCCCTCCATCGAAAGGTCGTAGTTCTGGGTGGAACCGTTCTGATAGAACATCTCCTGATAGTCGTAGGCGTTGTTGAACGCCGGGTTATATTTGTCCGTGAGCACCGCCGGAAGGGTGTGTCCCATAATCTCGACGGCGGCGGCAGGACGGATGTCGAACCACTCCTGGTCGCCGAAGAGGTTGCTGAGGGTGGTCTCAATCATGCCAATCTTCGCCTCGCGCTCCTCGTTTCCGAGATAGACGGCAAGCTTGGACGGCTTGGTGATGACTCCGTAGCTGGCGCGGGCGGTGACGCGGGGTGCGCCGCTCGTACCCTTGCGGGTGGTGATGATGACGACGCCGTTCGCACCGCGTGAACCGTAAATCGCGGTCGCCGCCGCATCCTTGAGGATGTCAATCGACTGCACGTCCTGAGGATTCAGGGTGGAAAGGAAGTCATTGTCGGTCACGTTGTAGCCGGCGAAGTCCTGAAGGGCCATCGGAATGCCGTCGATGATATAGAGAGGGTTGCTGATGCCGGTGATGTCGTTGGCGGACGAGAGGGAGTTGTTGCCTCGGATGACGATTCCGGAGCTTGCCGCGCCCGGAACGCCGCTTCTGATCACGGTCTGGAGGCCGGCCGCCTGACCGGCGAGCATATTCACGAGCGAGACGGACTGGGTGTTCTCGATTGCGTCCATGTCAATCTTAGCCACGGAAGCCGAGATGTCGCGCAGGTTCTGCTTCGTGTAGCCGATGGAAACGGACTCGCTGAGCCTGAGGTTGTTGGCCTTGAGGACAACATTCATCTTTTCAGTTGCCGGGAGGCGCTCGTCGTCACAGCCGAGATAGGAGAACACGAGCATCGTGCCCCTCGGGACCGTAATCGTGAATTCTCCGTCAACATCGGTCACGACTCCTCCCTTACGGTTGTTCTCCGCGTATGCGGCGGCACCGATGAGAGGTTCTCCGTCATCACCGGTTATGACTCCGGTAACCCTGATGAGATCTTTCTGCTGACCCGCAGCGGAGAAAGAGCCCACGCACCCGAGGAATGCCGAAAGCAGCACGCAGAAGGCAGTCCTTAAAAGGGTAATCTTTAAGAGTTTCTTCACCATAATTCGATTGGTTAACAGTGATTTATAATTATTGGTTGATTATTTCATGTCCCCGAAGATTCGGGAATATATTTCGTCATTTTCGGAATATTACCGGGAACTCGGAAATCCTGAGCGTCGTGCATCCGTAAGGGATGAGACGGACGGTTTCTTCATTCTTGTCGCGGATGACAGGGTTTCCGTACATCCGGCTGTATGGAATCGGGCCGGCCATGCCGTTGTAGAGCGTCCAGTAAGGAATGCGCTTCGCCTTGGCCGTGATGACTATCGGGGCGGACTCAAGGTTCCAGTACCAGTCAGAATTGAGCTTAGCCTCATCGACCGTGACCTCGAAGGCCTCAGCAGGGTCATCGAAATCCACGAGGCCGTAGTTCCAAGGGGACTTGGGATGAACCTCCCAGTAGAACTCCCCGCGCACCAGGTCGGACGAATTGTCCTTCTTCACCCATTCCTCCTGAATCTCAAGGGCATACACGAGCGGACCGCGTTCCACAGAAATGGCGTTCTCATACCACGAGTCCGTCGTGACCTTCATCGGGAAGGAAAGCTCGACGATGTCGCCGTCAGCCCATTCGCGGCTGATGACCGTCACGCTGCCCGGAGCCGAAGCCTCGACAGGACTGCCGTTCACCATGACGGAGGCGTTCTCCGTCCATGACGGGATGCGCAGGTGGAGCGGGAAGGAGGCGGAGCCGTGAAGCGAGACGAGCAGCTTGATGTTCCCTTCCATAGGGTAGCGGGTGTGCTCCTCAATCGTCACCTCCTGTCCGCCGGCCATGGCCGTGACGCGGCAAGGCGAGTATGCGAGGGCGGCAAGTCCGCCGTCAGGGGTGGCGTACCAGAGGTTCTGGACGAACTTCGGCCAGCCCTGATGGAAATTGGAGGTGCAGCACGGGTAGCCGGAAAGAAGACCATAGACAAGGTCGGACTCGCCATGGGTTATGTCAAAGTTGTGGATGCAGTGGCTCACGTTCACCTGATTGGCCTGCTGGAAGTACTGCCGGGCCATGAAGTCGTCGGTGAGCTGGGTCGGGAGCGCGTTGAACGCCACCCTTTCAAGATGCTCGACAAACGAGAGGTCGCCGGTAATCTTAGTCATCTCCTCAAGCGAGAACATCAGCTCTACCGCCGAGCAGAGTTCCGAGCCCTGGGTGGGGTTGTTGCCGTGAAGAAGTTCGTCGCCGCCGTACATTCCGGACGGGACTCCGTTGTACTTGCGGATGTCGGCGAAGGCGGTGTGCACTGCGTCGAGGTATTTCTGCTGCGGGTCGCACTGCCACCACACGACAGGCTCCTTGATTCCCTGCGCGAGATTGACGCAGTGGATGGTGCTGAAGCGTGAGAGCTCGTCGGTTTCGAGGAACATGTGCACATAGTCGTGGCTCTGGGCGTGAAGAATCGCGGCGAGGTCGAGCAGCCACTCCTCGCCGGTGAGGCGGTAGAGCCAGATGACGGAGGAGAGGTTGTCGCAGGCGCGGTAGGTCGCCCATGAGGTCCAGTTGCCGAGGGGACAAGTCGGGAGGGTGTTGAGCTGGTAGCGGAAATATCTGCGCATGAAGTCAATCACGCGAGAGTCACCGGTCGCCGACCAGTACTGCTGCATGAACTTGAGAACGACCATTCTCGGCCACCAGTCATGCGAGTTGTCGCGCTGGAGCCCGCGCTCGTAGGGGTAGTCAGTGTCGGGTCCGAAGAAGCCGTCCTCCTTCTGGCTTGCAAGCGCCCATTCCACCCAAGGCTGAGCCTTCTGCTTGAGGGCGTCGTCATCGAGAATCCAGGCCATAGGGATGAGCCCGTCAATCCAGTACGGTCCCCTCTCCCACTGGTCGCCGTCGCCGCCGAGCCAGCCGTTGCGCGGTCCCATCACTTCAGGATAGAGGCTGTCCATCTGCGACGTCATTCCGTTCCGCTGCCTCAGAAGGGTCTCGCGGAGCCAGCCTTCGGGCTTTATGGAGCCGAGACGGAGTTCGCTGTAGGCGAGCGGCTGAACCTTTGCAGGCTGCCGCTGATCACAGGATGATGTGGATATCGCCGAGGCCATCAGGGTGAATGTTATTAAAAGTTTATGTATAGCAGACATAATTATATGGTGTAAAGTTATGTTTGCAAAGGAAGCTTTCATCAGTCACATTGCTCCCCTACTATCGTTTCAAAAAATGCTATTTCTGTCTCTGAAACATGATTTCTTCATTTTGTTCGGCCTACTTTGAGGTCACGAGGCTGATTTTCTTTTCGCAATATGGGGTTTCGCCGTCATGAGGGAAGGCGACGTTCAGTTCGAGAATGCCGTCCTCGAAAGATACGGCCTCCTCCGAAACGCTGTCGTAGCCTCCGGGAACATGAATCCGGAGACGATGCTCCGAACCCGGACGGCCGGAGACTGTCACTGTGAGCCTGCCGTCGGAGAAGCTCTGGTCAATCAGACGAAATCCGGAGGACTGCCCTCCGCGCCGTGCGGGGACATAAACCGGGAGTGCACCGGCTCCGCCGCGGGTGCTGAACTCCACCGTCGTCTCCTCTTCCGAAAGCCTTAACTGAAGGACAGGAACCGTGTAGGCGGAAGACTTGTCGAGGCTGAACCTGACCTTCTTCCCGTTCACTTTCACGCAGGTTATTTCGGTGCCGGGCGCAAACGCTGGCGAGAAAGTGCATTTGAGACCGTTGCCGCCGCGGAGTTTCCAGAGGGTACGGCCAACCGTGCGCTGCATTTCAATGGAAATACGGTCATTGCGCACGCGCAGTCCGCCGGCCCTGAAACTGTTCCAGTCAAGCGGCAGGCGCGGAGCAAGGCTGACGCTGCGGGAGTGCGCGTCGGCGCTGAAGCCGAGAGTGCCCTCGATGAACGGCATTATGGTCATGGTTTCAGACCAGCACTGGTGCTGTGTGATTCCGTTGTTGCGGTAGGAGTCGGCGTTGATGACCTCGGCTATGTGTCCTGAACTGAACGACCTGTAGGTCATGAGGCTGCCGTAGAGGGAGGCAAATCCCTGGTCGAAGTAGCCCTCACTGTACTCCGCGAGTGACTTCCATCCCGTGAAGAGCGGCCAGACATTGCGCGGATGGTAGGCGCCGCCTCCGGTCGCGTCGGAAGTCTCGAAGATTGTTCGTGAGCCCCAGTCGGTCGAAAGGAGCGGCCCGACATAGTTGCGGGACATGGTCCGGGAGCGCCCGGGGTCGAGCACCCCGAGGAAGGTCGGCACGGCGGTGAGCACGAGGAACTCGTCCTGATAGCTTCCGTCGGCGTTCATCGCGTAGTTGTACCAGCCCTTCTCAAGCGGTTCGTTCACGGAACGGGACGCGCGGCAGTAGCGCAGGGCGGTGGCATTGTGGCCGGTAGCGGACGAGAGGTAGGCAGCGTCGTCGAGAGCCGCCTTCCAGAGACCCGCGAGATAGAACTCGGTGCGGAATCCCCAGAGGTTTCCGCCGCCTTCAAGCCAGCCGTGGCCCACGTTGCTGTTCTCGATGAGGCCGTCGCCGTCGCGGTCGGTGGAGAAGCAGTAGTCCATCGCAAGCTTCATCGCGCCGTAGCGCTCCTTTATGAAAGGAAGGTCGCCGGAAAGGCGGAGATACTGAGCCATGAGGCGGACGAGAAGAGGGGTGGCGTCGGCGCCGTCGTAGTGGGTGATGCCGCTTGTGGTGAGTTCATGATAGATTTTCCCGTCCGGGGACTGATACTTTATGAGGAGGTCTATGCAGTCGCGGACGGTCCTGAAGTCACCCATGTCGAGAAAGGCGAACGCCGCCCATTCCGAGTCGCGCCCGAAGTACCAGGCATATCCCGGACGGCCGCTGACCCTGTGGTTTCCTCCCCAGCCCCTGCGGGAAGAGGAGAATCCCGCGAAGAGCGCCGTGCCGAGCCCCGGCGTCTCACTGATGAACTGCGCGGAGCTTATCTGCGCCCAGCGGAAAGCGTCGTTGAAAGCGCTGTCAGGGGTCTCGACGTTCACGACGGAAGCGAGCCAGTCCGAATAGTGGTCGCGGGAAGCCTCGACTACGGCGGAGGGGTTCTCCATGACATCGCGATATGCGTTGACGGCATCGTCCTCACCGGTGCTCGCTGCAGCAAGGACAAAATCCAGAGCCTCAAGGCCTTCGGTGTCGTAGGAAACGACGGAGCCCACCTGCAGAAGGGATGTGGGAACGCCCTGAATCCGGCCGCCGTCATAACTGAAGTCCAAGAACTGTCCCGAAAGCACCGGATGTCCGGGTACATTGGCGCCTACGATTGAAATGTGCTTCTTAGCAATGTCTCGTATCACCGTGGCGTTCAGTTCCGGCGACCAGCTGTAGAGAAGCGAGCCGAGAACCCTCTCGTCGTATGGCCACATCATGCGCAGGTTCGACTTGAAGTCGTTGTAAATCCTCTGCGGAGCCGCGCCGTCCCATTCATAGTGAACGGTCGTGACGGCATATTCCGGAGACGAGGACACGATTTCGCGGAGTTTCATCCCGTCAAGTTCATATATCCTAACCACCGCATGAGGATGCACCTCAACCGTAGGGACGAGAGAATTGAGACAGACCGGAGTCTTTGCACCCCGAGGTTCGACCCACACGCGCCAGTCCCTCACGGACATAATCGGCTGGGACCATATTTCTTCGATTCCTCCCCTTTCCGGAAGGATTGCCATGGAGTGCGGTGATATGACGTCGGTGTATTCCCCCGTGGCCTCGCGGACAATCGACATCCCCATGTCCGGGAAATCCGCTTTCCGAGGAGAGGGCGGCATGACGGGGTCATATTCCGCCGCGCAGATGCGGCAGCTGCCGTCGTGATGAGCGTGCAGGCGGATGACCTCCGGCTTTTCGTTCTCCCAGAAGTTCGCCTCAACCTCCTGCGGGGCTCGGCCTGTCATGTAGCGGACGCAGGAGCGGGTGAAGGCGTCGAGTATGGCGCGGTCGTGGTTCGGTCGGTCAAAATAGAGACAGCCTCCGATTGCCAGAATCGAGCCCTTGCCCACGGGAGTCTCCCAGATGAGCTTGAGGTCCGGACGGAGGAAGACATATTCCCACTGGCAGGCGATGACCTTCGCGCCCTCGGCGGACGGGAACTCATTGCCTCTGAAGCCGTTGAGCCGGCAGACATTGTCCTCGGTCCCGTGCCATGTGTAGGCTCCCCCGTGAAGGCTCCCGTCGAAGAGAGGATGGCTGAAACGGGAATGGAAGCCGAGTTTGCGGCCGAATCCCTCATCGACACACTCATATTCCCAACTTTCTATTTCCGAAGGCTCGACGCCCCAGACATTCAGCAGGCGCACCGCGTCCATGGAGAGAACAAGCCGTCCGCCGTCCTCGACATATTCCCTGAGCCCGTTCTCCCACGCCCCGGCCTGCTCTGCGGAGAAGGTGGTGTCGGTGGAGTGGAGCCAGACCATGTCGCAGCCGGAGGCCTTTTCCGGGGTTATGCGCACCGTACGCGCGGCGTCGCCGACGGCCTCCGTGAGACCGCCGGCTTCCGCATCGCTGATGATTGTTCCGAGCTTTGTGTTGTCGCAGCAGCGGGCTGTCATGAGCAGCGTCACCGCAACGGCAAGAGCATATTTGTACATATCGCTATTCGTCATTTTTCAGCCTCCACGGGCTTTCTGTCGAGACTTATTCTTCGTAGTTGTCGCGGAGCTCGCGCTCGTATTTCTTAGCGGCGTTCCAATCGACCACGTAGTACCACCAGTTGTTCAGATGGAGGTCGTTCACATCCTCGTTGATGCCCTTGAAGTGAGGCATGTGCGAGAAGAAGTACATCATCCATCCCTGCTGGCCGTTCTTCCACTCGGAGCTGTTCACGCGGCGAGGGTTTGCCATCACCATCTTAGGATAGTCGTACCAGCAGTCCGCGTAGGTATAGACATAGTCGGTGCGGTTGTCGTAGTCATAGTCGTAGCGTCCGTTTGGCGGGAAATGGGTGCAGCCTATCTGGGCATGGCCCTTCTCGTAGCGGTCGTATTCGAGGTTGTGGCTGGCGTACCGCTCCCAGTTGTTCAGATCGGCCTCCCGGGCAGGAAGGTTGTTCTCGGCACGGTTGCGCCATGAGCCATAGACCTTCTTCATGATGGACTCGAAGCGGTGGCCGTAGCTGTGGAGGGCGAGGTCGGTGGTGCGCTCGTAGTTGCAGAACATCACGGTCACGAGATCCTTGCAAGGCGCCCCGACGGAGATTCCCGGAGAGTTGCACCAGAAGGCGCCGTCACCTATGAGACGGGACTCGTACATTCCGCAGCCGGGGTGGTTATAGACCCAAACTTCCTGTATCTCGCCGGCGTCACGCATCTTGTCGAAGCCGTAGTACTTGAGCATCCCGACATAGTCGTACTCCACTCCGGAGCCGATGCCCGGGCACTCGTGTCCGTTGGCATAAATCACGTCGCGGAAATACTCTATTGAGAAATATTCCTTCTCGCTGCCGGTCTTGGTGTTGTCGTAGCTGAAAAGCCTCTCGGCGCGGACTTCCTTCACGACCTCGTACTGAATCACGCCGTGAGAAGCCTCCTCAAGATCGGCCTCGAACTTCTTGGCCTGCTGGACAGGGTCGTTCCACCTGTAGCCGTTGCCGCCGACGGTGCAGACCTCGTGCATATACTTGTCCGTGCCGGGCATTATCGGGTCTTCGTAGAGGATGGCGACCTTCACGGTTATGGGGTCGGCGATTCTCTGCTCGTAAGGCTCCTCCGGGCCGGCAGGCAGGCGCTTCACGGTGAGCGAACGGACCTGCTTTTCAAACTTGTCCTCCTTGCCCTGCGCGATGACGCTCCACCAGATTGTCGCGGTCTCCTCATTCTTCACGCCGAGAGCCTCAAGGAAGCCGTCGAATACCTTGTATTTGTAGGAAACAGGATTAGACATGGCTCGGACATCGTAGGGCTTTGAAAGATCCGCGGAACGGCTGAAACGAATCTTGTAGCTATTGACATCCTTCGCATTCTCCCATGAGAACACGACATCCTCGGCATTGAGCAGGTCAATCGAGGCTCCGTTTTCCGGAGCGGTGAGCACAATCGGTTCAAGTTCAACGGGCTGTTCCGGTTCAGGCTCGGCAGCAGGCGCCTTTTCGCAGGCCACAGAAACGAACATGGACGAAACGAGGGCGATGAGCGAAGTCACGCATAATCTTAGATTTCTTTTCATATCGGTTTTATGTGTTATTTTTTGTTTGAGGCAAAGGTATCGAGGATATATCCCCTGTCTTAAAAATTCCGTCTCATTAAATCGCAAAATCGTATTTTCTACTTGAAATCTTTAGGCAGGACGCCGAAATGCTTGTAGAAACATTTGGAGAAATAGGACGAGGAACTGAAGCCGACGATGTAGGCAATCTCATTCACGCGGTACTCCTTCTGGCGCAGCAGCTCGGCGGCTTTCTTGAGGCGTATCGTGCGGATGAAGTCGTTAGGGGTAACGCGAAGCACCTCGGAGGTCTTGCGGTAGAGCGTCGCACGGGACATATTCATCATCGAGGCAAGCTTGTTGATGTCCAAATCGACATCCTCTATGTGGCTCTCAATCATCTCTATGAGCATATTCATGAACCCGTCGTCGGCCTTTGTGAACACGAGGCTGTCGGAACTTTCCTCGGCGGTGAACTTGGAGGCCTCGGAGATGTAGTTGGCCTTGAGGAGGTTGGATATGCAGGCGAGAAGATACTCGTAGTAGAACGGCTTATCGACAATCTGGTCGGCTCCGCAGGCGTATGCGTCGGACTTGGAGGCGGGAGCGGCGGTCTCGCTCGACAGGAGGATGACCGGGATGTGGCGGAAGCGCAGGTCGGACTTTATGCGTGTGCAGAGGGTGCGGCCGTCCATATCCGGCATGACGATGTCCGAAATAATCATGTTCACGCTCCGCTTTTCGAGCAGTTCCCAGGCCTGGTTGCCGTTGGTGGCGCGGATGACGCGGAACTTGGATTCGAGCAGGCGGGAGATGTAGTCCAAGAATTCAACGTCGTCATCGACCATCAGAATCACTTTCTTGTCCACGTCGAGAGGGCTGTCCTCCCGCGAGGTGCGCGTCTCCACCTCTATCTCGCGCTCGCGGCTCCGGTCAAGCTTGAAGCTGCCGGCGTGGATAATCGGCATACGGAGTTCGAAGCAGGTGAGTTTTTCGGAGTTTTCGTAGAAGCGGACAGAACCTCCGTGCAGTTCGACCAGCATCCTTACGAGGGACAGCCCCACGCCGAAGCCGTCGGTGTCCTTCTCCACCTTGAAGAACGGGGTGAAAATCTCTTCGGCGAGTTCGGGCGGAATCCTGTCC
>CAVBPI010000025.1:0-3599 GCA_963596955.1 bacterium
TATGTGGACGGACGAATCGAAGGCCGATGCGGGAATGGCGGGAATATATTACCCTCTCTACAAGACCAACCTCACGAGGACTCAGATTCGTATGGAGGATTATGACGGACTGAACAGGACGGGAATGGAGGGAAACGGATTCACGTCGGACGAATATAGCACTGACTATCCTCTCCAGTATCTCTACCGCTCGACGAAGCAGGCGATGGACTTTCAGGGAAGGCTCGAATGGCAGATTATCTTCCGTCTCGTGCACGACTGCAACGACGCCGTCGCCAATCTCGGAAAGGCCGGGCTTTCGGAGGAAAAGTACAACCGCTACCTCTGCGAGGCAAGGCTTCTGAGGGCATGGGCATATTCCCGTTTGAACATGATTTACGGCGGTGTTCCGCTCTATCTCGAACCTGTCACCAACGAGGAGTGCAACAGGGTGCAGTCTTCATTTGTGCAGGTGTGGCAGGCCGTCATCGACGACTGCACATTTGCCATCGGCAATGAGTTCTGCCCGGACAACACGCTCACGACCAACTACGGACGGCCGTCGAAAGGGCTTGCATACGCCCTGCGCGGAATGGCCTATATGTGGCTGGCCGCGATTGTTCCGGACGGCGTGAGCCACCCTTTCAAGTCCGGCATCATCACCGACCCTTCCGACGTGAAGCTCTCCGAGACTGAGTACTACACTCTCGCGGAGGCTGACTTCGCGAAGGTCGAGGATTGCGGCTACGGACTCTGGCAGGGCAAGTGGGGCGACTTCTTCACCGAGAAGAACGAGAAGTCGAGGGAGATGATTTTCCCTCTCCAGTTCACTTCCACTCCGGGCTTCTGCCACAACTGGCAGCAGGTCATCGGCTGCACGGACCAGTATGTAGGCTGGCAGCAGCTCAAGCCTTCCGCCGACTTCGTGAACACTTTCCAGAATGCTGACGGAACACCTTTCCGCTGGTCGGAGGTTCCGGGTCTTGAGGACTGGGACGCGATGGACGTTGCCGCTCGTGAGGTCTTCTTCATGCGAGACGGAATGAACGATGTGGAGGATAAGGTAAAGGAATATGACGAACTCATCAAGAATGCCGCGACCGAGGAGGAGATTGCGCAGCTGAATAAGGAGAAGCTTGTCTATACGGAACTTCGTACCCGCAAGGGAGAGTGCATAAAGCGTATCGGACAGGACAACTGGAGCAGGTACTATCTCAATTCCGGCAACGAGGCCCGCATCCGCAAGGCATACGACAACCGCGACCCCCGGCTTGAGCAGGCTGTCATCACTCCTTACCAGAAGCTGAACTCCTACTCTCCTTACAGCGAGCCTCAGCGCGTTCTCCGCAAGGTGGTACGCTGGCCGATTTCCGTGCAGGACAACACCAAGGACGACACCGACCTCTACCTGCATCTGAGGAACACGCTGTTCTATGTGTGGAAGAAATACAATGTCCTCGACGATTCCCTTCCGGGAGGCACGCAGGGACGGCAGCGCTGCGGTTACGACTGGCCGCTCGTGCGCTTCACCCAGGTTCTTCTCCAGAGGGCCGAGGCTCTGGTTCACCTCGGACGCGAGGGGGAGGCCAAGGCTCTCGTCGATCAGGTCCGCGCTCGCGCCGGAATGCCTGGCGTGACGGCTTCGGGGAAGGAGGCTATGCTTGAGGCGATACGCTATGAGACCCGCATCGAGCTTTGCGAGGAAGGCGTGAACTACTTCGACGAAATCCGCTGGGGCACCTACCGCGACTCCAAGTTCCAGGGCAAGGACGTGCACGGCGGGACCAATGTCTGGGGCGACTTGCAGTATGAGTACAATTGGTATTACACCGACACAATGTGGCCGTGGTCCATCTCCGACCGCGAGGCTCAGAAGAATCCGAACCTCATTCGTCGTGAAGGCTGGCTGTATTAGGAAACTGTTTCCTAAAGTAAGGAGTGAAAGTCAGAAGTGACTGAATTGAAATCTTTAATAATATGAGGATAGAGAAATTTATATCAATGACATTGTCTGTGCTGCTTCTGTCGGGTACGGCATACGCGGCGCAGTCATGCAGGACGGAAGCGCCGGTTGAGAATCCGGAAAAGCCGGACGACAATAACGGCGGGAACACCGACCCGACTCCCGGACCGGAGCCTAAACCTGAAACGGGCGACTTCGACCCGATTCCGGAGGGCTTCGTGGAGGAGCCGAACGCCGACGTGAACAACCCCGCCGGAACAGCGGACCTCGCCTCCCTTGAGAAGATGGGGCATCCGCGCGTGCTTATGAACAGGGCGGACTTCGACCGGCTCAAAGAAAAGGCGCTCAACAACCGCTTCCAGAACAAGATCCTCTACAAGCTGCACAAGCTTCTCATGGACGTTGCGAACGAGTCGGTTGCGGACAACACTGAGATTGTCTATCAGCTGGATGCCGCGGGCAAGCGCATACTCGACAAGTCGCAGCTGGCTCTCAAGAGAATAGGCTCCTGCGCATACGCCTATAGGATGACCGGGCAGGCGAAGTACTTGGAGAAGGCCGTCTCGGACATGAAGACCGTGATTGCCTTCAAGGACTGGAACCAGAGCCGCCACTTCCTCGACACCTCCGAGATGGCCTTCGCCGTGGCTCTCGGCTACGACTGGCTCTACTACAGCCTCGACTACGACCTCCGTGTCAGCGCGCGCAAGGCGATGCTCAACAACGACATAGTCAACGCCCGCAGCCACTGGTCCAACACCGACCCCGGCAACTGGAATCAGGTCTGCTACGGCGGCTCCATCGCGGCCGCAATAGCGATTTACGGCAAGGAGAAGAGCGCCAGCGGCGGCCTGCTCAACGACTGCATAAAGAACAACGGCGCTATGGTCAAGGCAATCTATGACCCGGATGGGGTCTATCCGGAAGGCTATTCTTACTGGGGCTACGGCACGGGCTATCAGGGAGTTATCTTTACCCTGCTTGAAAACGCCTTCGGACAGCTCTACGGAATGGACGCCTCTGCGGGACTCGCCAAGACTCCGCAGTGGATGCTGATGATGACGGGTGTGGGCAACCGTACCTACTGCTACGGGGACTCCACCGGCTCGTATGGAGTTCCTAAGATGGGAATGTGGTGGTTTGCAAAGCATTACAACAACACTGCGCTGCTCAAAAATGAGCTTTCTCTGCTCAACAACGGCGGCTATACGACCACCGCTGACGAAATCCGTCTGCTCCCGATGGCAATTGCCTGCGCGAATGACATAGAGAATCTGGATGTCGTTTCTTCGGCGGAGAACGTCAATCTGTATTCCGGCGGAGGGGAAGTGCCTGTCGTGCTCATGCGCACGGACTGGACGGACTCCGACACCGACCGCTATCTCGGACTGAAAGGCGGTCAGGCGAACTCCAGCCACGGGCACATGGACGCCGGCTCCTTTGTCTATGACGCGCTCGGCCTCCGCTGGTCTGATGATGTGGCGAGAGAGTCCTATGCGAGGGTGGAGAATGCCCTGAAGGCAGCGGGCGGCAATTTCTGGAACATGGGACAAAGTTCTCTCCGCTGGCAGGTGTGGCGACTTAACAACCGTGCCCACAGCACCCTGACTGTCAATGACTCCGACCATCTGGTCACTAAGGCGGCAACGGTCACAGA
>CAVBPI010000025.1:3722-6547 GCA_963596955.1 bacterium
TCTCGACGCTGCCGTGGAGTGGAGGATGATGACCCCAGCCTCCGTTTCCGTCGCTTCCGACAAGGAGACCCTTACGCAGAAGGGCAAGACGATGTACCTCAAGACAGCTGCCTCCGTGCCTGTCAGCTACACGACATGGGCGGCCAAGGGCAGCAATTCATGGGACACTCCATGCTCGGGCTACACCGTCGCCGGGTTCACCGCGACTGTCCCTAAGGGAACGACCGTGACATTCACGACAAGACTGACTCCGTCCCTGTAGGACGACTTTCAGAATATGAACTAAACTCATTTTAATAACAACATTCAGTTTATGAAAAGATTCTTTTTCTTTAGTATGCTCGCGGTGTTCTTCGGAACATTCGCGCTGACCTCCTGCAAGAAGGAGCAGAAGGAAGATCCGACTGTGGTTGCGGTGGAGGTGACGGAAATCACTGCCACTACCGCCACCGTAAATGTTTCCGTGACCGGCGCGGCGCCTCAGATGGTGCGTCTGACCGCCCCTGCCCCGGTGGAGACTCTGGGCTTTGACATTGAAGACGCCGCGGCTGTGGCAGAGTATGCGTCAAAGGGAACTGCGGTGAGCACCCCTTATTCCTCAAAGGTGACTGAACTCGCTCCCGCCACTGAGTATTTCACTGCGGCGGTGGCGTTCGACGCCAACTTCAAGGTTGTCAGCACCGCATCGGCCGTGTTCTCCACGGCTGTTCCGGACAATGCCATCGGCGACAATGCCGGAGCCGGCGAAATCGTCAATGACCGCTGGTAGTTCAGTTTAACGACCGGAAGTTGTCTTTGCATAGAAACAGGGACGGCTTCTCATTAAAAAGAAAGAATTTATGAAGAAGATAATGATTTTCTGCACGGCGGCCCTTGCTCTGGCGGCCTGCACAAATGAACTCACGGAGACCGTCGGCAACTCGACCCAGCCTGCCGTGACACTTGAGGGAGGCTTCGCGTGGGCGGACACCAAGACCGCGTTCACCGACGCCGAGGCTCCGACAAACAAGCTCGTGTGGTCGAAGGACGATGCCATAGGCATATTCTCCATCGCCGGAACGACGACCAACATCAACTACAGGGCCTACCTTCTCCGCAGCTCAGCCGGAGCGTCAAACGGCGTGTTCATTCCTGACGAGCCTGCCTCAGAGGATGTTCCGGGTCTCCAGATTCCGGAGTCCGGCTCGGACAATTTCCTCATCTACTACCCTTACAGCGAGTTCGCCGACATCAATGTCGATGACTTCAAGATTCACGCGACTCTCCCCGAGATTCAGGAGCAGGCTGCCGTGAGCGACAAGGAAATCGGAAAGAACGGCTTTGCATACGGCATCACTAAGGTGGCCGCCGACACGAGGAAGATAGACTTCACGCTCACGCACACGATGTCATATCTCCGCTTTGTCGTCGCCACGACAGACTACGCCGACTATATGCTCAAGTCCGTTCAGCTCTACGACGCGGCAGGAAAGGCCGCCCTTGCCGGAGACTACACCTTCGACGTCGCTTCAACAACGATTGAGGGCGTTTCTGGCAAGACCGTCTCTTCCGCGAAGGTCGCTGTCGCTGACGGCGCGGCATTCAAGGCAATCGGCTCCGACAAGCAGGAACTCTACCTCACGCTCCTTCCGGGCGCTGACCTGACTTCCGCAACTGTCTATGCCGTCGTGACTTTCGCCAACGATAAGAAGGAGACTGTCAGCATCCCTGTGGAACTCTCCAAGAAGGGCAAGCTCAACGCCGGCACGATGACCACAATAGACCTCGGCTCAGTCAATGCTTCAAGCAACGCATTCAAGTGGTATGAGCCTGTCGAGAAGAGAAATCTCGTGAACGGCTGGTGCTATGGTGCGCAGAACACCTATTTCGTGGAGCGCAGCGCCGAAGGCAACTGGAATCAGGTTACATTCGACGTGAAGGCACGCGGCGACTTCTCTCAGGTTGCCGAGCCTAAGTATGTGGGCATCATCTCATCCGGAGATGTCGGAAACAACGGACTCATCCGACTTTCGGACGGCACGACAGTCTATAACGACCAGCCGACGACCGAGATTGGCGCAAATTATGAGATAACCGTGGAGATGGCTCCGACATCGAAGAACTGCGGAAGTTCCGCTTGGGGAGACGTCGCGATTTATGACAAGGATTACAATCTTCTCTGGTCATATATGATTAACTCATACGAACCGGGCGAGGAACCGCAGGCCAACGCCTATCCGGGAACGGGCAAGTCTGTGATGGACCGTAACCTCGGTGCGAAGAGACCTGCGACAAAGGATATTATCCCTAAGAAAGGGACATGGGGAGCATATTTCCAGTGGGGGCGTCCTTCTCCTCTGCTGTGGTCTGTCACCAATCAGACCCACTACAATGGTGCTTATGTGACTGAAGAAACAGACCTCAAGGCTGCTCTGTCAAAGCCGTTTATCAAGTGGCACTTCTCAAAGGGAGACAATTGGGATTCAATGGGCAACTGGTATGTCGGCGAACTCAGGAATCTCTGGGGCGGCAATGACACGGAAGACTTCTATGACAAGAACAACGACATGGGCAAGACTGTCTATGACCCGTGCCCGGCCGGTTATCGCGTGGCTTCCGGTGATGTCATCGAATATGCCATAAAGTACGGCAAGCGCAACGAAATCAACCACACGGATATAACAAAGACAGAGGACATTCTGTTCCCGAACATCGCATCCGTTGTCGAGATTCCTCTTGAAGGCGGCGTAAGCGACTATTGGATTTATCTCGGAGCACATTGGGCATCAGGCGGCAACCTTTGGGGAAACAGGACAAGTTCAACGAACAAGGACGGTGCTCTCTAT
>CAVBPI010000025.1:6557-8371 GCA_963596955.1 bacterium
CGCCGACGGTGACAAGGAAGGAAAGAAGGCCTTTACCTCCAACCGGGCAACGGGTCTTGCCGTCCGCTGCATGGTCGATACGGAAAACAGATAATGCTGAAAGTAAATTTATGTATTGACTATGAAGAAATTACATGATACTGTAGAAATTTTCGGGGGGTACTCCTCCCCTGATTTTTCCCTGCTTGAAACAAGCATAGAGGCGGGTTTCGCCGCTTCCGCCGACGACTGGAACGACGGCACAATCAGCGATACGCAGAACAACTACAACATTTGGGAATCACTATAGAAGGAGGAAAGGAAAATGAAAAAGACAATCATCACTACATTGGCGCTTGCGCCGCTTTTCCTCGTTCCGTTCACTTCCTGCCAAAAAGTCACCGAGGACGATGTTCAGACCCTCCCTAAGACAATCTCCAGAACCGTCGCAGTCTCGACTGAAGACATTGATAGTCCGGAGGTGAAGTCCGTCTTTGAGAGCGGCGTCGGCGTTCACCTTACCAACAATGAGTATATGTCGGTCTATTACGCCGCAAGCGACGGCGACCGGACCATCAGCGGACTCAATTCCCAAATTCTCGGCACTCCCGACGGCAACGGCAACTGGACTTTCAGCCACGGTGCAGTCTCCGGAGCGGAATCCTACGACTATGCCTTTGTGCTGCCATATACCTCGAAGAATGAACTGTCCGGCGGTAAGCAGCACAAGCTCCGTCTTTACTTCGTGCAGAATCCTTCCGCAACATCTTTCGACCCGAATCTGGATTTCCTTCTCGGAAAGGCTAAGATTGGCGTTGAACAGGGAAGCGAATGTTCCGGGGTGGTTTTCAAGAGACTTTTTGCTCCTGTGAAGGTTGAAATTTCCGATGGAGCGAATGCTCTCGGCGCGGAAAAAGTGCACGCGGTTTCGTTCTCACTGGACAAGGCTGCGACACAGGATGATGCGATTGTTGGTTGGGTTTATGCCACACCGAGCGATGACTACAATTCCGCTGCTGTCACCCGATTTGCAAATGAGGCGGCAGATAATGTAAATATGCCGCATTTCAGCAATGCCGTGTCTGCCCTTAACGCTTCCGGCATAGAGAAAACGGATGGGAAATATCCTGTCTGGTTCATAATGAATCCGTCTTCAATTCCAGCCGGGACAAAACTCACTCTTACTGTTACTACCGACACGAAGACTGTGACAAGGACAGCCACTCTTACCAAGGATGCGGCCATAGGAAGGGACAAAATCAATGTTATTCCGTTCGACATCTCCGGAGCGGATTATTCCGTGGAGACTTCGGCATATTGTGATTTCTCAACTATCAGAACTTATAATAATATACCGATGACGGATGGGACAAAGCCATTGACTGCGTCCGGATGTTCCATGCGAGGATTGGCTAACGGGTCAGAAGAACTCAAGTGTCTTCAGATGCTCCAAACATCTTCATTGCTCAAAATCACTCCTGTTACTGGCAAGACCCTCTCCAAGATTCGCCTCTATACGCATCGTGTTACACCGTCAAACAAGAGTAAACTGACGTTGAAGGATGGCGATACGGTGTTGGAGACAAAGCCTATAAGAGTTCCGGATGTTGCTGCCACTGCCGGCTATCTCGATTTTGAGATTTCGGAAGAAAACGCAAGTTCAACTCTCACTCTTAACTATACGGACAGCGGCTCGTACCTTGCAGGCATAACCCTGTTCTACAAATAAAACAGGTTAAGAGAATACCTTGTCAGTAGCCCTTAAAGAGCGCCGAATTATTCTTTGAGGGCGACTTGAAATAAAAATTTGTTAAAGCAATTATTTTGTTGTACCT
>CAVBPI010000025.1:8381-14643 GCA_963596955.1 bacterium
GCCGAACTCGATTAGGGTTCCGGGGGTTCGAATCCCCCTCTCACCGCTGAGGTGAAAAAGGTCAGCTAATTGTTTTTAGTTGACCTTTTTGTTTTCTCAAAGTAATTGACAATCAATCAAACATAACACTAAGAATTATGAAAAGTAAAATTTTATTGCCGTTTCTTCTTGTCGCCGCAGTTTCATGCACGCCGAAGAATGACATCGTGAACGACAACGTCCGTTTTGCCGAAAAGCAGCTTGCCGGACTCATCGCCGCGTCCGAAGAGGGCGGCACCGTCAGATTCCCTTCAACTGTCAAGGACGGTGAGGTGGTGTTCGTTCCGGAAAGGGACTGGGTCAGCGGATTCTTCGCCGGCACGATGTGGTATATGTACGAACTCACCGGGAAGGAGGAATATGCCGTTCACGCGCAGAAACAGACGGAAGCCCTTGAGGCGCTTCAGTATTTCACGGATCATCACGACGTGGGATTCATGGTCTATGACAGCTACGGCAACGGTTTAAGGCTCAAGAATATCCCCGGATATGACACCGTCGTTGTCAATACGGCACGCTCCCTCGCGACGCGCTTCCGTCCGGAGGCCGGCGTAATCCAGTCCTGGAACGTCAACGGAGGATGGCAGAAGGAGAGGGGCTGGAAGTGTCCGGTAATCATAGACAACATGATGAACCTCGAACTCCTTTTCCGCGCAAGCGAGATTTCCGGAGACCCGACATTCTGCAACATAGCGATAAGCCACGCCGACAGGACAATGGAGAACCATTTCCGCGGCGACTACAGCTGCTACCATGTCGTTGACTACGACCCCGAGATCGGCGCCGTCCGCAGCCGCGTGACCGCACAGGGCGCAGGCGACGAGTCCCGCTGGTCAAGGGGCCAGTCATGGGCGCTCTACGGCTACACCGCCACCTACCGCTACACGAAGGACCCGCGCTATCTTGAGCAGGCCAGGCATATCGCCGACTTCCTTATCAACGAGAAGAATATGCCCGAGGATTTCATCCCTCTCTGGGACTACGACGCCGCGGAATATGCCAAGGTTACCCCCGCGTATGAGAAGTACGTGAGCCAGAGGGATGTCTCGGCCGGCGCAATCATGGCCTCGGCCCTCTATGAGCTCTGGGAATACACCAAGGATGACCGCTACCTCAGCACCGCCGACAAAATCCTCACCTCCCTCTCCGCCGCTCCTTACCGCAGCGAACCGGGCACCAACGGCGGCTTCCTCCTCGGCCATTCCGTAGGCAGCATCCCGCACGGCGGCAGCATCGACGTCCCTCTCAACTACGCCGACTACTACCTCCTCGAATCCCTCGTCCGCAAGCGCCACATCGAAAACGGCGAAAATCCGGTGGAGTAACGGCATTGCATAGGATTCCTAAGGAGAACTGATAATATATTATTCGTATTCGCCGTATTCTGTATCATACTGATAATATCTTGTCAGTTGCGAAGTAGTTATTTTCGTCAATAAATTCAAAAATTGACAAAAATAACACGATTCCTGATTGCAGGGATTAAGTGAAAACAAAGCCCCGACACTCGACCGTGCCGGGGCTTTTTATGCTGCGGGGTATCTCCTATTTGTCAAGTTGGAGCTTGACGGTGTGACGGCCGGGACTGTATTCCGTCGGGGTGCTGCCGTCGGGGAGGCATACTGTTGCTGTGCTGCCTTCCGGGATGTTGAAATGCCATTCCCAGAGGTTGCCGTCGTATTTCCATTCGCTTGTAATGAGGCCGGCGGCGGATTTGTAGGCGGCCTTGAGGGAGCCGAGGCGGCGGTCAGGGACGGGCTTCATGATGATGTGACGGAATCCCGGGTCGGCGGTGTCGGCCGCGATGCCTGCGGCGGTCTTCCAGAGCCATTCGCAGACGCATCCGTAGGCGTAGTGGTTGAAGCTGTTCATGCCCTTGGGACCCATTCCGCTCTCGATGGTGTAGCTGTTCCAGCGCTCCCAGATTGTGGTCGCCCCGTTATCGACGGAGTAGAGCCAGCTCGGGTTCTTTCTCTGGAAGAGCAGGTTCCAGGCGATGTCGTCCATGCCATTCTCCGAGAGTGTCGGCATCAGGATTGACGTGCCGAGGAAGCCCGTCTGAAGGCACATATCGTGCTCCTCGAAGTTCTTCCTGAGACGTGCGGTCATGTTTTCCTTGGCCTGCCCCTCGACAAGGCCGTTCCTCATGGCGAAGAGCGCCGGGGTCTGCATCGTGTTGAACACCTCGTTACGGAAGCTGCCGTCGGCGTTGAGGAAGTTCGCCCGGAGGTAGGCTACGGCGTCGGCTGCCATTGCCTCGTATGCCTTCCAGTCGCGTCCGGTGGCCTTTGCCATGTCGCGCATCATAGCCGCGTCGATAGCCCAGTAGCTGGCCCCGAGATAGTCCCAGTATTCGTCATAGTCCTTCTTCAGCGTCCTTTTCCCGGAAGCGTCCTTGTCGAACTTGGGCGCGTGGCTTTCAAGCGCCTCGTAGCTGAGCCAGTCCGCGTATTGGTCATTGCCGTTTTCCGCTGCGAGGGCCGCATGGTCATATTTCGTCTCGTTCACATGACGCATGAACCTCTCCATCGCGTCCCAGTTCTCATCGACAATCGAATTGTCCCCGAACTGCTTCCAGACAACCCACGGAACGATTACTCCCGCGTCCGCCCAGCCGACTCTCATCATTTCCGTCGGCTCGGCCCCGTACTGTCCGTAAGGCGCCACTCCCGGGTAGCCTCCGAGCTCCGTCTGGGTGTCGCGTATGTCCCGCGTCCATTTGTGGAAGAAGCGGTCGGTGTTGGCGAAGAACGAACCGGTTTCGGCAAAGACCTGCGTGTCGGCGGTCCACCCCAGACGCTCGTTTCTCTGAGGGCAGTCGGTGGAGACGGAGAGGTAGTTGGAACGCTGTCCCCATACCGTGTTGGAAATCAGCTGGTTGATGAGGGCGTTGCCCGTTGTGAGCGTTCCTGTCTCAAGCTCCTTGGTTATTGAACTTACCGGAATCGTCACTATGGAACGGATTTTCACCGGAGCGGTCGCGCTGACCGAGGCGTAGCGGTAGCCGAAGAAAGTGCTGTGCGGATGGTAGGTGACAAATCCCTTGTCCGCGCCGAAAGTATAGACGAGGCGGATGCCGATTTTATGCGCACGCAGGTTTTCCCTGTGTATGCTGCCTTCCGGACCGTCCATTCCTCGGCTCACGGCTCCGTTCCCGTCGTTCAGAATCTCCGACGGCAGGAAAGTTAGGACCGTGCCCTCGGGTGCGCTGAACTCGAATTCCGGGATGCCTGCGGTGTTCTGGCCGAAATCGAGCACGAGGTTTTCACCCTCTTCGACGGTCATTTCCTTGCCCGGGGCATATTCCCTGACAATCATCACCTTGCCATATTCGTTTTCCTTGACATTCTCGACATCCTTCCATACGTATGCCGTCTGCGGACGGAGAGTGAGGTCGCGCCGGAGATATACTTCCGCACCGTCGGACGGGAATATGTTTCCCTTAAATTCGTCGAACTTCTCCGGAACGCCGAGCTTTTCGGGGGTGAGATAGCCCTGAGGTATGCGCGCGTCGTATTCCTCGCCGTCAAAGATGTCGGCATGAGTCACCGGACCCGCCACTCCGGCCTTCCAGTCGGTGAGGTTCGTTCCGAAGCTCTGCACGCTGCCGTCGGCGAAAGTGAGCTGAAGAACCCCTCTGAAAGCCGGCTTGCTGCCGTTCATCCCGTCATGCCTGTGCGGAGTTATGATTTTGTCCGCCCACCATCCCGGAGTCGCCTGAGCCGAGAGACGGTTGACCTCTCCGGAGCCTTTCCTGAACGCTTCCGTGATGTCGTAGGTGAAGGAAAGGCGGGTCTTCTCGTAGTGGGTGAATCCCGGCTTGAGAAATTCCTCGCCGACTTCCGTGCCGTTGATGAATATGCGATAGACTCCCAGTCCGGTGGTCATCCATACTGCCTTCTCAACCTTCTCAGGGTTGGTCATGTCGCTGACGAACCAGCTCGCTCCGTCGGCCGCCCTCTCGTTGCTCCCCTTAATTGTTCCTTTCACCACCGGAGCGTCCGCCGCAGCAATCCATTCCGACTCCTGCCAGAGCCCGTCGTCAAGCGCCGCCACTCTGATTCCCGTCGTTTCAGCCTGCCTTGTCGCGCAGCCCATGACGGAAAGCGCCGCAGCTATGAATGTCGTTATCTTTCTGTTCATTGTCGTGACAATTTATTCAGTTACAGTGAATTTGCCGCACAACTTGGCGTTTGAGTCATGCCCGGCGAAGACCTCGAAGTCGCCCGCTTCCTCGCCCCATTTGTTGTCGGCACGGAAGAACGAACGGGATTCCGGCGTGAGCTCGAACTCCACTGTCTTTGATTCGCCTGCCTTGAGGGAAATCTTCTCGAAGCCCTTCAGCTCGCGTACCGGGCGGGTGCGGCTGCCAATCACGTCCTTGAGGTAGAGCTGGACCACCTCCTCGCCGTCGCGCTTGCCGATGTTGCTTACCTTGACGCTCACCCTGACGCTTTCCCCGAGCCTTATTTCAGGAGCTGAGACCTCAAGGTCGGAGTAGGCGAACTCCGTGTAGCTCAGACCCTCACCGAAGGCGAACAGAGGCTCGTTCGGCTCGTCGAGATAGCGGGAGACATACTTCGCCTTGTTGGAAGGTGTCCTGCGCGGGCGGCCGGTGCTCTTGTAATTATAATGTATAGGAACCTGTCCGAGGCAGAGCGGGAAAGTCGTCGTCAGCCGGCCGGAAGGGTTGTAGTCTCCGGAAATCACGTCCGCGAGAGCCGTCCCTGCCATGATGCCCGGGTGCCATGTCACCAGAACCCCGTCAGCTGCCGCTGTTTCCTCCGCGATGGTCATCGGACGGCCCGTCACGAGCAGAATCACAATCGGCTTGCCCGTCGCCTTCACGGCTCTGAGGAGTTCCTTCTGCGCCTCCGGTATGTCAAGACTTGCCACGGAAGCCGCCTCTCCGCTGTGGGTGTTCGGCAGACCGAGTGCCATGAGCACGACATCGGCGTTCCGTGCCGCTGCCACAGCCTTTGCAATGCCTCCGCTGACAGGTGCGAGGAAATCGCAGCCCTTTTCGCAGACAACTTTAGGGAACCTTGCTTTCAGTCCATTGTAGAAGCTGACCTGCCTGTCAAATTCGGCGAAGCCTACCCATGAACCTACCATTTCCGCGCTGTTGTCCGCCGCAGGGCCGATGAGCGCAATCTTCCGGCTGTCGTCAATCGGCAGGACTCCGCCCTTGTTCTTGAGCAGAACCATGGAACTGCGTGCCACCTCGCGTGCGGTCTGCAAATACTCCGGAAGCAGGGTCTCCTTCTCCCAGCGTCCCTCGCCGCCGTAGCGGAACGGGTCGTCAAATAGGCCGAGCCTGAACTTCACTGTCAGAACCTCCTTGCAGAGCCTGTCAATCTGTGCCTCGCTCACGCGCCCCTCCTTCACAAGTTCCTCGGCGAACTTGTAGTAGTCTCCATCGACCATGTCCATGTTCAGCCCGGCGTTCAGCGCAAGCTCCGCAGCCTCCTTCTTGTCTGCCACCACGCGGTGGTTAATCATCTCATTTATAGAGCAGTAGTCCGAAACTACAAAACCCTTGAACCCGAGCTCGCCGCGCAGCAGGTCGGTGAGCAGCCATTTGTTGCCGCTTGCCGGGATGCCGTCGAAGTCATTGAACGAGGACATCACGCTCAGCGCCCCCGCGTCAAGAGCCGCCTTGTAGGATGGCAGGTGACGCTCGCGGAACATCATCTCGGACATATCCACCGTGTTGTAGTCCCTGCCTGCCTCCGCAGCGCCGTATGCCGCGAAATGCTTCACGCAGGAAAGCATGGTGCTGCCCGAGGAGAGGTCGTCGCCCTGATAGCCGTGCACCATCGCCGCGGAAAGCTGCCCCGCAAGATAGGCGTCCTCTCCGGAACCCTCGGAAACACGTCCCCAGCGCGGGTCAATCGCCACGTCGCACATAGGGGAGAATGTCCATGCGTGTCCGAAAGCAGTTGCCTCGGCCGCCGAAATCCTCGCCACCTTCTCTGCCATAGCCGGACTCCATGAGCAGGAGATTCCGATGTTCTCAGGGAATGTAGTGCGGCAGCCGTGGATGATGTCGTGCCCGAAGAGAATAGGAATCCTCAGGCGCGAACTGTCAATTGCAAGTTTCTGATATTCAATGATTGCCTCCGGAGTCCTGACGTTGAGCATGGACCCGCACATCCCCTCCTTGATTACATTTTTTATATCAACCGGGCTTCCGTCAGGCCCCGTAACCACGGAATTGTTC
>CAVBPI010000026.1:0-1377 GCA_963596955.1 bacterium
TGATGTGTATGATCAGAATGATTCTGATGAAGACTTTCCATTGACTGTGGATTCCAATTCTGGTTATACGCACATCTACCCATATCATGGCAAGGGCTCGGATAACCTCACGACCTCACCGACAGATCCGGGTGTTTCATCTTCCTCAGAAGTCGCTGAGGATCTCGGTTGGCACACAGACATCTGGAACCTCACCGGCTCTGAACCGCAGTTGAGGTAGCGAACAAATTCATCTCATGACAATATGCCGCCACGGGCCTTGCGACCCGCGGCGGCTGTTTTTATTCGTTAACCTTCTATGTCTTTATTTCCTTGGTCCAATGAACCTGTCTCCGTTGAAATGAATCATGTGAGCCGGGGTGTCGGCAAGCCATACTTCTGTTTCCCAAGCAATCTCATCAATATATTTCTTGAATTCTTTGGCGTTCGGGAACGCGGTGACATACACGATTCCGTATGGACAGTCTTTTGTAAGCTCTTCCAGTTCAATGACACGTTTGGCTGACATGGGACCATGAGAAGTTACGACTTCAACCAGAAACAGCCATTCCCTCTTGTCGTCGCTGATGATTATATCGGGAAGTTTCGAGTGTTCAGTGACGGGAAGCTTGAGAGTTTCTAATCTGCAATTATCTATATAAAGGTTCTTGTCTTCAGTATCGCCGATGTAAAGCAGTCTTCCGCCGGGCGCAAAGACAGGTGCAAATTCTTCAACTACGGCAGCCTGCACTTCATTGTGCTCACCGGGCGAGAGGTAGTATTCGTTTCCCTCTATGACAAGAGGTATGCGATGCAAGTCCCTCTCTGCCGCATATTTGTCGTGAAAAATTCTATACTCGGCGGCAAACTGTTGCGCCTTGCTGTCCCAATTGTCGGTGCCGTATGCTTTGACAACTTCCAGTGCTTCAGGAGTTATAGCATAGTGAGCGCGAGGGCTGTTGACGGGAAGTGTGGGATCATCGGGATTGTAGTTGGTGACTCCGGCCTGAATAAACTGATGCAGGACGTGCCTGCGAAATGTCTCGCGTGTATTGGGCGCGTAAGGAGCTTCTGCCTTATAGTTTTCATTGACGAAGGCCATTATTTCTTTTGTGAGTCTCTGGCTTGTGCGTGTGGCCTCAGCCCATGGCGTGTCTTCACGTATGCTGCAAAGAGCGAGCAGCGTCAGTGCTGACATCTCGTTCTGCTGTGCGGACTGAAGTCCCAACGCTTTCAGAATCTCTTGTGCCTCAGTAATTTTGCTCATTGCTGAATCTTAAAATAGTCCAGAACCAAGTCATTGATATAGTCCATGGAGTAATTGTTTCTCAATATAATCCTACGCCCGATTTCTTTGATGGCATCAAGCGGTGGAAGGGGCATCATGCGCATCTCCGT
>CAVBPI010000026.1:1387-10172 GCA_963596955.1 bacterium
CGTTGATGTTTCCGTTGAAAGTCCGGAAATATGTGTCGAACATTTCACTGTTCAGCAGGGCAGTAAGTCCCATGACTTCATCGCGACGGAGGCGCCCTTTCGGTCTGTAAATATAATTCAATTTGTTTTCAATGCCAACAAATTCATGCTTTGTCATATTCCCGAAATATGGGGCTGCGACCAACCGACTTCCGTCATCCTTTGAACTGAACCGCCTGAGCAGTACATAGTTCCGGTTTGGCAGGAGTGATGCTTTTGTGGCTTGCAACGCTTTGATGTATTGTCCTTTCCCTTTTTTTCTGATGGGGTGGTCACATAGCATTTTCACTACATTGTGAAGCCAGTAGAGCGGAACGGTATCTTCGTCAGGTTCGTTGACGATGTATTCTGAAGCGCGGAATGCCACAACAGGACCGGTGGAAATCTGTATGCCGTATTTCTCCATATTGCCGTCCCATGACCTGAACAGGTGAAGTATCGCTTCGTCATGTTCATTGACCGGGAGATAAATGACTTTCTCTTCGGATGACAGATTCACAATCTCCGTCGCGGGATATGTTTTCACGGATGGGGAGGATAAATCTCTGATGCCTTGGCTGAATGAAACCGTAATGTCCGATTCTCCACCTTTGGGGTAAATGCTCATGATTACAAGTTCCTGCAGCACTTCATCTTTAGAGAATGTGTCCTTCCTTGTGTTGAACAGATGAATGAGGCCGATGTGTGCGTGTTTGAAGAGAAAGTCCCGGAAAGACCGGAAATACCTTCCGGATGCGAAACTTCGTGGCGTGATGAATATCATTTGGCCGTTCTCGTTCATCAGCTTTGCGCAGAGTGCCATAAACAAGGCGTAGATGTTTGTCTGCCCATCTACTATTCCGGAACATGCCCGAGTATGAATGTCGTCCTTGGCGAGTTTGAAATAAGGAGGATTGGATATGATTAAGTCAAATCTCTCATATTTGAATGCGTCTCCAAACAATGAGTCCGAATCATTCAGGCAGCCGCATTGTTCCAGAATGAAGTCGTTCTCATTCAGTTGGTATTCCAGATTGACACCTCTGCTTTCACACCATTCCCGTAGATATGAAAGAACTTGCTTCGTCAGTGGAATGACATTCTTGTCCGTTTCATATAGCTGGAGACGGATATGGCACGGTCGGGTATTCCCGATGATGTGCTCAACCAGCGCGCAGGACAGGATGGCCAATCCGCAGCCGGGATCCAAAATGGATATGTTGTCATCGCTATATTTTGCAGTGTTTGCAAGCCCGGCCATAAATGCGGCTATCGGATACGGCGTGAAAAACTGTCCCTTATGCTTCTTTTCGTTCTGCTTGGAGACACCGGCATATTCCCGCCCCACTCTTTCCGCGAATTCTGAAGGACGTTCGCCGGCATTTGCCGAGATATGACAGGACTCTGCGACCATTTTGAATCTGCTGCATTGCAAATGTACGGATTTTTAGTCGTATTTATACTTTTGCTTGTTTGAATAGTGACAGTGAGGCTCAGACGCGGGGGATGGCTACGGAGTCGCGGAGGATGGTCTCGGTGGAGAGTTCTATCTGGGAGCCGAGCTTGCGCTGGCCACGGATGCTTTCGAGGAGCAGCTTGACGGCCATGCGGCCCATCTCCTCGACCCTCTGGCCTATGCGCGTGACGGCCGGGACGAGGTAGTCGAGGTAGATGTTGTTGTCGAAGGATACTATTGAGATGTCCTCCGGGATGCGCAGGCCGGCCTCGCGGATGGCGCGGATGGCTCCGAGGCCTATGGTGTTGCTCAGGGCGAAGATTGCCGTGGGCCTGTCCGTCGAGCCGAGAAGCAGCTTGGTCTCAATGTAGCCGTTCTGGACCGTGAAGTCATTTCCTACAATCCTTTCCTCCTCCTCAAATCCGGCTTTCCGGAGGGCGGCCCGGTAGCCCTCTATGCGCCGGCGGTTCGGCGTGGAGTCGAGATTGCCCTGGATGCAGGCGATTTTCCGATGGGCGTTGCGCAGCAGGATGTTCGTCCCGTCGAAGCCTCCCTGCCAGTTGTTAGTCGCCACGTATGGCAGGCGCGAATCCTCGAAATAGCGGTCCACGAGTATGACCGGCGCCGCCTGCGCGTTGATTTCCTCAAGAAACTTAGGGTCGGAGCCGCAGGGCACTATAATCATTCCATCGACCTTCCTCGACACGAGGGCGCAGACCGAGTCTTTCTGCGCCGCCTCGTTCTCCATGGTGTCGGTGACTATGGTCGTGTAGCCGCTTTTCTTCGCCTCGGCGACGATGACGCTCGTGATTTCCGCGAAATAGGGGTTGGAAATGTCGGGCACGACAAGCCCTATGGTGAACGTCCTTCCCTTGCGCAGGTTTTGCGCGAGGATGTTCGGGGTATATCCTATCTCCTCCGCGGCCTTCCTGATTATTTCCGCGGTCTTTTCGGAGATTCGTCCGTCCTTTGACTTTCCGCTCAATACCCTTGATACAGTGGATGTTGAGAAGCCTGTGCGCTCGGCGATGGTTTCGAGTGTGGATTTCATTCCTCTGGTGTCCTATGTGATTATTTCCGGCGAAGCTACGACATTTGCGCAATAAAATCAAATATTTTGCGCATAAATTTCATATATAAACATTAAATTTATTATGCCGTATGCGACATTTTTCATCATTTTATGAATACTTTTGCGCAATCGTTTGTGCCAAATGAATGCGCAGGATGATGCACATTGCGGCACGGAACGGGATGTAACCGTAGAAACATGGAAAAAATAAACTGCTTCAGGCCGGTTATTTTGGGAAGGTTTCATAATAATAACACTCGCAATAATGGGAAAAATCGTTGTAATAGGCAGCGCCAACACTGACCTCGTAATCAATACCTCACGCATACCGGAGCCCGGAGAGACCGTGCTCGGAGGCCGTTTCATGATGGCTGCCGGCGGAAAGGGCGCAAATCAGGCCGTCGCCGCGCAGAGACTTGGCGGTGACGTCACTTTCGTCGCCTGCGTGGGGGACGACCTTTTCGGGAAGGATTCTCTTGACGGATACAGCCGCGAGGGCATGAACACCTCCTTCGTTTCGGTGAAGGAAGGCGTGCCTTCAGGCGTTGCCTCAATCTTTGTCGATGCCGACGCGGAGAACGTGATAGTCGTGGCTCCGGGAGCAAACTCCGAGCTCGGCAAGGCTGAGATTGACGCGGCCGAGGAAGAAATCGCTGCGGCCGACTTCGTCCTGATGCAGCTTGAGACCCCGATGGAGACCGTCGAATACGCCGCCGACAAGGCATTCGCAGCCGGCACGAGAATCGTTCTCAACCCTGCGCCTGCGGCTGAACTTTCAGACGAACTCCTCTCAGAGCTCTGGCTCATAACCCCGAACCGCACGGAGACCCAGCTCATCACGGGTCTTCCGGTGACAAACGAGGAAGAGGCCGCCGCCGCTGCCGAGGCTCTGGTGGAGAAGGGAGTGAAGAATGTCGTGATAACCCTCGGCTCCAAAGGCGCCTATGTCCTCTCGGAGGATTTCAGGGGCATAATCCCGGCAAACCCCGTCAAGGCCGTCGATACCACGGCTGCCGGCGACACCTTCAACGGAGCCCTCTGCGTGGCGCTTTCCGAAGGCCGTAGCCTGCCTGAAGCCTGCCGTTTCGCGGCCAAGGCCTCCGCAATCTCGGTGACCCGCGCCGGCGCACAGCCTTCGATCCCGTACAGAAACGAAATCACAGAATAATAACCAATACAATCAGGGAATTATAATGAAAAAGTCTGGTTTTATACTCTCTGCGCTCTTGTCCCTCCTGTGTCTGGGAAGCGTCGCTTCCGCACAGACGGGACGGGTGAGCGGAACCGTGTCGGATGAGAACATGACTCCGATGACAGGTGTGGCCGTGGTTGTTCCCGGCACGCAGAAATATGCGATAACCGACATTGACGGCAAGTTTTCCATCGACGCCGCCAAGGGAGAGACTCTCCGCGTGTCCTACCTCGGCTACGACGACGCTGACGTGCCGGTGACGGATGCGGTGACCTACAATGTGAGCCTCACCCCGTCCGCCGCGACCATGCTTGACGAAACCGTGGTCATCGGCTACGGTACATCGACGAAGAAGGAGATAACCGGTTCGGTGACGAGCCTCAGGGCCGAGGATTTCGACAAGGGAGCGTTCACTGACGCCTCCGCCATGCTTCAGGGCAAGGTGGCCGGACTCTCGATAACCAATCCTAACGGAGCCGACCCTAACGGTTCCATGGAGATTCTGCTCCGCGGAACCAACACCCTTTCGGCCGGTCAGGGACCTCTCGTGATTATCGACGGGGTGAGCGGAGCCGACATCCGCAGCATCAACTTCCAGGAGGTCGAGAGCATCGACGTGCTCAAGGACGGTTCCGCCGCGGCGATTTACGGAACGAGGGGAACGAACGGCGTCATAATCATAACCACGAAGAGGGCGAAGGCCGGCAGGACTTCCGTCGAGTATGACGGACAGGCTTCGGTTCAGACCGTTCTCTCACGCGCGGTTCCGATGACTGCCGACGAGTTCAAGTATGCGATTGAAAACTACAAGCCGGCTCTTTCGTCCTCGCTTTACGGGGCGCAGACCGACTGGTTCAAGGAGGTGACGAGAACGCCTTTCTCGCACAGGCACTCGCTTGCCGTCGCCGGAGGCTCCGAGGCTTTCTCCCACAGGACGACCCTGAACGTGGAGCAGAACCAGGGACTTCTGAAGAATAACAACGCGCAGAAATACCTCATCAAGACTAACGTCCATCAGGACGCGCTCCAGGGATGGCTCAGCTTTGACTACAACCTGAGCTACGGCAAGCGGAAATATGAGGGGACCCGCACCGGAATCTTCCGTCAGGCCTTCTTCCACAATCCGACCGAGCCTGTCTATGACGAGACGGACACCGAGCACGGCGGCTACTACACCGTTCCTTCCATGGACTACTACAATCCCGTGGCGATGCTCAACGAGCGCAAGAGCGGATATGATGTGGATAATGTCGCCGCGAACGGCCGCGCCACACTCAACATCCTGCCTGTGAAGGGGCTCAAGTGGGACAATTTCGTGTCATGGACAATGGAGAACAGCCGCTACACCGACTATAAGACAAAATACTACCCGGGAGAATGGGGTCTCAACGGCTCGGCTGAAATCGGCAATTCCCGGACTTCGGACATACAGTACGAGAGCACTCTCCAGTACAGCGGGCAGTTCGGCGAGCATTCCGTTCAGGCCGTCCTCGGCTACTCCTACGAGGAACAGAACTCCGACAGCTCCACGGCCGGCAACTATGACTTTGATACAGACTGGTTTGGAGTGAATAACCTTGGGGGGGGGAAGGCTCTATTAAGCGGAAATGCTACGCTTGACTCCTACAGGGAGTCGAACCGCTACATAGCCTTCTTCGGAAGGGTGATGTACAATTATGCCGAAAAGTACATCGCTTCCGTATCCCTTCGCCGCGACGGTTCGAGCCGTTTCGGGGCGAACAACAAATGGGGATGGTTCCCAGCGGTCAGCCTCGGATGGCGGATTTCGCAGGAAGATTTCCTCAAGGACGTGAAATGGCTTGACGAACTGAAGCTGCGCGCCGGCTTCGGAATGACCGGAAACCAGGACTTCGAGAACTACAAGTCCCTCTTCCTAATCAAGACCAGCGGCAACTTCTACTATGACGGGAAATGGTCAACGGCATACGCCCCGGCGAGCAACGCCAACCCTGACCTTTCTTGGGAGAAGAAATCCGAGTACAACGTCGGACTTGACTTCTCTTTCCTCAAGGGGCGTCTCAGCGGAACGGTTGACTACTACTATCGTCTGACCACCGACCTTCTCTACAACTACACCGTTCCGGTTCCTCCTTATGACTATTCGACCTTCTTCACCAATGTCGGAAAGATAAGCAACAGCGGAGTGGAAATCACCCTGAGCGGCGTGCCTGTCAAGACTAAGAACGTCTCATGGCTCACCACCCTCACCTTCGCGCACAACAGCAACAAGCTCATATCCTTCACCAACGACGAGTTCGCCGGACAGGAATACCGCATCGGCTGGCTCAACACTCCTCTCGGCTGCTACTGCCAGCGCCTCATCGAGGGCGAGAGCATAGGCACGTTCTACGGCCCGGAATACGACGGGCTGAGGAGCAGCGGAACAATCAAGGTGAAGCAGGCCACCGAGAAGGAATGGGTGAAGCTCGGCAACGCCTACCCTATCTGCGACCTCGGCTGGAGCAACAATCTCAAACTTTGGGACTTTACCCTGAGCGCCACTTTCCGCGCCTCAATCGGCGGCAAGGCCTTCAACCAGATGAGGGCCGTCTATGAATGCGTCAATGAACTCGGACTCAAGAATGTCCTCGCCAGCTGGCTCGACGAGCCTGAATACACCGGCAAGGTAGTCTATTGCTCCAAGTACATTGAGGACGCGTCCTTCCTCAAGCTCGACAACCTCACCCTCAGCTACAATGTTCCTCTGAAGAACAGGAACTTCGTCAAGAGCCTCGGCTTCTCGCTGACGGGTCAGAACCTCTTCGTGCTCACCGGCTACAAGGGAGTCGATCCTGAGGTGAAGAGGAGCGGGCTTACCCCTGGCATCGAGGGGCTGAGCTACTATCCGAGAACACGGGTATTCACATTCGGCGCAAGCATCAAGTTTTAAGGGCGCAAACACTAAATTCTAAGGAAATGAAACGGATTTTAAAAATATCTGCGGCCGCGGCGCTGTTTGCCGCCGTGTCCTGCACAAACCTCGACGAGGAAATATATTCCCGGATTCCGAAGGACACGTTCCTCAGCGACGACGCGAATGTCGCCCTTTACACGGCGAGACCTTACACTGAACTGCAGAACTGGGGTGCCGAGCAGAGCATGATGACGCTCATCCTCCAGCTTTCCAACGAGGCCGCCATTCCAAGGGCCTACAACGGAAGCTGGGCGGAGGCGAGGTACGGCGAGCTCCAGAGGCACGCCATCCCTGCCGGGAACAAGCTCGTCCGCTGCGGATGGGACTTCTGCTTCGACGGCATCGCGGCCTGCAACGACGCGATATATGAGCTTTCGAGGGTGCCGGAGCAGTCCGAGACGGTGCGCAAGAGCGCGGCCGAAATCAAGGTTCTGAGGGCATTCTATTATCTTCTCGCCGTTGACTGCTGGGGGAATGTCCCTTATTCGGTCAACAAGACCGAGACCGGCTATCCGGAGCAGAAGGACCGCAAGTTCATGCTCAAGTTCCTCGAAGACGAGATAAATGAGAACATCGGCCTGCTTGACGAGAATGTTACCTCGGCTACCTACGGCAGGGTGACCAAGGGCGTGGCCCAGTTCCTTCTCGCGAAGATTTACCTCAACTCCGAGGAATGGACTGGGACTCCTCGCTATGACGAGGCCGAGAGGGTCTGCGGGGAAATCATGACGGGCGGGCACTACAGCCTTGCCTCCATATACGCCGCGAACTTCGCGATAAACAACGAGAACGGACCGGAGGCCATATTCGCCATCCCTCACAGCAGCGTCTATACGAACAATGCGTTCTACATCTATGTAATGACCTTCAACGACGACCTTCAGAAGGCCTTCAACATAGGCGACACATGGAACGGCTCGCTGATGGCGCAGCCTGACTTCTTCGACTCCTACGAACCGGGCGACACGCGCAAGGCCGACACATGGCTGTTCGGACAGGTCTATAACCCGGACGGGACAAAGTACCAGTACAAGGAGGTCGTGATTGACGGCTCCGGGAACAAGCAGACCGTCCTCAAGGACTACATCCTGACAGGTTCGCCTATCGACGAGAGCAAATACACCGACGGAATCGGACGCTTCGAGGGCGCGAGAATCATCAAATGGCCATATCAGACCGACGGGACGCTCTCGTCCTATAAGATTTCGATGGAAAATGACTTCTATCTCATGAGATATTCCGACGTGGTGCTCATGTATGTCGAGGCTCTCGTGCGTCAGGGAAAGACCGCAGAGGCGGCTGCCGTTCCGGAATTTGCGCGCATAAGGGAGCGTGCCGGACTCTCTCCGATGACAGCTTCCGAGCTTACTCTCGACAACCTTCTGCTTGAGCGTCAGCACGAGCTCGCGCTTGAGGGCTGGTCACGCCAGGACCTCATCCGCTTCGGGAAATACACCGGGGCGTGGTGGGCCAAGCCGGCGGGCAAGGACTACATGAAGCTCCTGCCTATTCCTGACCTGAGGAGGGGCGACAACCCGAATCTTCTGCAGAATGACGGATACGACAAATAATGGTTATGAAGAAAAATCTGATATATCTGATAGCGGCGGCCTGTCTCTGCCTTTCTGCCTGCACTTCGGCTCCAAAGACCGAAAAGGCAATTTCATTCGACGAGCTGCGGAGCAAGATTGCCGGCGCATGGCTCGGGCAGATGGTGGGTAACATCTACGGACTTGAGTACGAGAACAAGTTCATCGAACAGCCCGGCGAGGGACCGTTCGTGTGGAATAAGGCGATGAGGAAGATGACGGCCGTCGATGGCGCGTTCTCCGACGACGACACGGACGTGGAGTATATGTACCTGCTGATGATGGAGAAATATGGAGTGCGCCCGACTTATGCCCAGATGCGCGAGGGATGGATGTACCACATCCGCGACCGCGTCTGGCTCGCCAACAGAGCCGCCCTCGGTGCGATGCACTACGGACTCACTCCGCCGTTCACCGGCTCGGAGGCGAACAATCCGCACTGGTTTCAGATTGATCCTCAGCTCATTAACGAGATATGGTCATACACCGCTCCGGGAATGGTCTCTTATGCGGCGGGCATCTC
>CAVBPI010000026.1:10182-11141 GCA_963596955.1 bacterium
CCGAGTGGGCGGCGCGCATAACCAGCGACTCTTGGGCGACCTCGCCGACGGTTGTCTATGGCGCGATGTACTCCGCCGCGTTCTTCGAGTCGGACATCCGCAAGCTCATGGAAGGAGCCCTCGCATATCTTCCGGAGGATGACCGCTTTGCGCAGACGGTCCGCGACTGCATCCGTCTCCACGACGAGAACCCGGAGGACTGGCACGAGGCGAGGGCATTCATTGAGAAGAAATACTATGAGGAGGAGCCTTCGTTCACAAAGACCATCTGGAACGCCAACCTTAACGGTGCGATGGGAATTCTTGCTCTCCTCTACGGAAACGGCGACATCGAGAAGACCCTCAACATCGGATGCGCCCTCGGCTTCGACGCCGACAACCAGACGGCGACGACCTGCGGAATACTCGGTGTCATAAACGGCGGGGAGAAGGTTCCGACTTCATGGTCCATGCCTTTCGCCCACTGGAAGAAGCCTTTCAACGACAGGTACATAAACGTGACGAGATATGACCTTCCGGATGCCTCAATCGAGGACATGATTGACAGGACCGTGGAGGTGGCGGCCAAGGTCGCGGTCGAGAACGGAGGCCGCGTGGAGATGCGCGACGGCAGGAAATGGCTTGTCGTGAACACGGCGGCAAAGTTCAATGCCCCGCTTGAGTTCTGCGTCGGGCCGCAGTCGCGCATAGTCTGCGGTGAACCGGTTGATTATGACTTCGCCTGCGTCTCCAACCGTCAGTACGGCTGGAAGCTTGTCGGCGGGAAACTCCCTAAAGGTCTCCGCTTTAAGGACGGTCGTCTCAGCGGCACGACTTCGGACAAGGGTGACCACAGGATAACGCTCTCCCTTTCTGACGGCAAGGACACGATTACCAAGGATTTCGTCCTCACGGTACGCGGACGCAACATCGCTCCGGAGGGAAAGGTGGCGGCCTCTGTGATGAAGACGAACTTTGCG
>CAVBPI010000026.1:11151-14143 GCA_963596955.1 bacterium
CGACTCCTGCTGGCTCACAAATTCGCGGGCATATTATGCCGACAGCGTGAATGTCATCAATGACGGCGTCCTTTCGGGCGCGGGTTCTGTGTTCTGCTCGCTCAGCGCCAGGTCCAACGCCCCGAGGCGGGACTGGTTCGGCTACACTTGGGACGAGCCGAGGACATTCGACAAGGTGTCGTTCAGATACGGCTGCCTTGAGGAGTTCGGCGGCTGGTACAGCAACATGAGGATTGAGGTTCTTGATGAAAAGGGAGACTGGCGGCCCGTGACATCCTCCGTGTCGCCTGCGCTTCCGGAGAGCGACGTGGTCTTCATCCAGCCGCACAACGCCGAGTTCCTGTTCAGTTTCCGTCCGGTTACAGCCCGTGGCGTGAGGGTAATCGGGGATGACCACATCGAGCATCACTGGCATAAATACACGAAGAATGTTTCATCTTTCATCTGCGTTTCCGAGGTTGAGGTGTATGAGGCTTCGGCTCCCGAAGTCACGGGGATGGTGACTATGTCCAAGGAGGAGCTCCGGGACAGGATTGAAGGCGGCTGGGCAGGCCAGACCATAGGCGTGGTCTATGGCGCGCCGACCGAGTTCAAGCATCAGGGAACCCTCATTCCTGACTCTCAGCCCATTTCATGGGGCGAGGGCTACGTGAAATACTGGTGGGACCGCAAGCCGGGTCTCTTTGACGACATCTACAATGACCTCACCTTTACCGAGGCCTTCGAACAGTACGGGCTTGACTGCACGGCGGAGCAGCTTGCGATGAGGTTCGCATACGCGGACTATCACCTTGCACACGCAAATCAGGCCGGGCGCTACAACATCCGTCAGGGAATAATGCCGCCGATGTCCGGAAACTGGATGAACAATCCCCATGCTGACGACCTCGACTTTCAGATTGAGGCGGACTTCATAGGCCTGATGTCTCCGGGAATGCTGAACCAGGCGCTTGACATCGCCGACAAGGTGGGGCACATCATGAACAGCGGTGACGGCTTCTACGGAGGCGCCTTCGTTTCGGGGCTCTATTCCGCGGCGTTCGTGCTCAGCAACCCTTCCGACATCCTTGACGCGGCTCTTGAGGGAATCCCCGAGGAGAGCACCTTCTGGCAGTGCGTGAATGATGTACGCAGGTTTCATAAGGCATATCCGGACGACTGGAAGCAGTGCTGGTTCGAGATTCTGAAGAAATGGGGCTCGGACACGGGCTGTCCCAAGGGCGTTTTCCTCAGCTTTGACATAGACGCGAAGCTGAACTCCGCATACGTGGCGATGGGACTTCTCTACGGAGGGGGCGACTTCGCCAGGTCAATAGAGATTGCCACCCGCTGCGGTCAGGACAGCGACTGCAACCCGGCGACCGTCGGAGGCGTGCTCGGCGTGATGTACGGAAAGAAGGCCATTCCGGAGTTCTGGAAGGCGCCTCTTGAGGAAATCTGGGACAAGGACTTCGAGGGCACAGACGTGTCGCTTGCCAAAGGTTCGGACTATTCCTTCTCCCATGCGCTTGAACTGATTAGGCGCAACGGCGGCGAGGTCACGGCCGACGGCGTGAGCATTCCGCAGGCCCGTCCGGCAGTGCTCCCTCTTGAGCAGAATTTCATTGACACATATCCGATATTCCGCGACCAGAAGGACGCATGGATGGAAAGGGAATATGAGTTCGACTTCAGCGGAAACGGCTTCTGTATCTGGGGCAACCTCGTGTGCCTCAAGGGAATAAGCAGGGACTATGCCGACCGTGTCTCCAAGAAGCACGTCGGTTCCGAGGTCTTTGCCATGGCGGAGCAGAATGATGACTATGTGGCTGAAATCGAGGTGTGGATTGACGGAGAGCTCGACCAGGTTTCACTTCTTCCGATGCGCGGAACATCCCGGAGGCTCGAACCGGCGTGGAAGTACCGCATGGATGAGGGCCGGCACAATGTAAGGCTCGTGTGGAGAAATCCGCGTCCTCAGACATATCTCCTGAGAATCAACGCGATACAATATTATTCATCCGTTCCTGTGACGGACAGGTATTATCACAACTGATAATTTTCGACTGACAATATGAAGAAGTTTTCGACATATATCCTCGTCCTTCTTCTCGCCGCCTCGTGCTGCGGGAAAAAGACGGTTCCTTACGGACAGACGGCGGCACTTTCAGACGACGTGCTCGCGGACAAGATTCGCGGCGGATGGTTCGCCCAGACAATCGGCTGCACCTACGGAGGTCCGACCGAGTTCAAGTTCAAGGGTGGGCTGATTCAGGACAGCGAGCCTATAATCTGGTACGACGACTATATTTACGAGACCTTCATCGAGGATCCGGGGCTGTATGACGATGTCTATATGGATCTTACCTTCCTTGAGGTCATGGCCGAGAACGGACTTGACGCTCCTGTTGAACTCTACGCGCAGAGGTTCGCTAATGCCGACTACAAGCTCTGGCACGCGAATCAGGCGGCGCGCTGGAACATCCTCAATGGTATCATGCCGCCGGAGTCGGGGCATTGGAAGAACAACCCTCATGCGGACGACATTGACTTCCAGATTGAGGCTGACTTCATCGGGATGCTCTATCCGGGAATGGTGAACTCCGCGACGGAATGCTGCGACCGCATCGGACACATCATGAACTATGGCGACGGCTGGTATGGAGGCGTGTTCATCAGCGCCCTCTATTCTCTCGCATACATCTGCGACGACATACCTACCCTGATTGAAGAGGCCGCGAAGGTGATTCCGGAGGGAACGAAGTTCCGTTCCTGCATTGACGACGTGATTCGCCTTCACGCGAAATACCCGACCGACTGGAAGCAGTGCTGGTTCGAGGTCGATAAGCTCCACAGTTTCGACATCGGCTGTCCGGAGGGAGTGTGGAACGGCTTCAACATCGACGCGGTGATTAACTCTGCATACGTGGTCATCGGACTGCTCTACGGCGAGGGCGACTTTGAGAAGACAATGGAAATCGCGACCCGCTGTGGTCAGGACAGCGACTGCAAC
>CAVBPI010000027.1:0-5162 GCA_963596955.1 bacterium
GTATATATGTGGTCATGATTACCCTCGTGGTGGTCGCCTGCTCCAACGGGACGAACCTCTCCGACGGGATTGACGGTCTCGCGGGAGGCTCTTCGGCCATTGTCGGCGTGGTGCTCGGACTCATGGCATATCTCGGAGGAAACATCAACAACGCCTCCTACCTCAACATCATGTATATCCCTGAAAGCGGGGAGATTGCGGTGTTCATGTCGGCGTTTGTCGGGGCGCTCATCGCGTTCCTCTGGTACAATTCCTACCCGGCGCAGGTGTTCATGGGCGACACAGGCAGCCTGATGCTGGGCGGAGTCATAGGAGTATGCGCGGTGCTCATCCGAAAGGAGCTGCTGCTCCCCGTGCTCTGCGGAATCTTCTTCGTCGAGAGCCTTTCGGTGCTGATGCAGAGATTCTATTTCAAACAGACGAAAAAACGCTACGGCGAGGGACGGCGAATCTTCAAGATGACCCCGCTCCACCACCATTTCCAGAAGGAGGGCATCCCGGCGCTGATTCAGTCGCCGAAGAGGGCGCACCATGAGGTGAAGATAACGACGAGGTTCTGGATTGTGGGCATCATGCTCGCGGTCATAACCATCGCAATGCTGAAAATCAGATAAATCGAAGGATACGGATATATCGGAAAATATAAGAATATAGGAGATAATAGAATATGTCAAGGATTGTAGTTTTAGGCGGAGGCGAAAGCGGAGTGGGTTCCGCAGTGCTCGCGAAGGTCAAGGGATTCGATGTTTTCCTTTCGGACAAGGGAAACATCGCGGACAAATATGTCGAAATCCTCAGGAAATGGGACATTCCTTTCGAAAGCGGACAGCATACGGAAGCGAAGATTCTCAACGCAGACGAGGTCATCAAGAGCCCCGGGATTCCGAGCACGGCGCCTATGATTCAGAAACTTACGGCGCAGGGAACGCACATTATCTCGGAAATTGAGTTCGCCGGACGCTACGACAAGGCACGCAAAATCTGCATCACCGGGAGCAACGGCAAGACGACCACGACCTCGCTGATTTACTATCTTCTGAAGCAGGCGGGGCTGAACGTCGGGCTCGGAGGCAACATCGGCAAGAGCTACGCCTATCAGGTGGCGACCGAAAACTTCGACATCTATGTCCTGGAACTCAGCAGCTTCCAGCTGGACAATGTGTATGACTTCAAGGCGGACATAGCGATTATCACGAACATAACCCCGGACCATCTCGACCGCTACGACCACAAGATGGAGAACTATGTGAAGGCGAAATTCCGCATCACGCGCAACATGAACCCGGAGGACTGCTTCATCTTCTGCTCGGACGACGAGATTACGGTGAACCACCTCAACAAGATTGTGGTGAAGGCCAAGCAGCTGCCGTTCACGCAGAAGACGGAGGTCGCTCAGGGCGCGTTCGTCAAGGACGACAGGATTGTCATCCGCTATGAGGACAGCGAGTGCGATATGTACATCCGTGAACTGGCGCTCGGAGGAAAGCACAATGTGTATAACTCCATGGCGGCGGCGATTGCTGCGAAGGTGATGGACATCGACAACGAGACCATACGCGAGGCGCTCTCCTCGTTCAAACCGGTCGAGCACAGGCTTGAGAAGGTGCTGAGCGTGGGCGGAGTGCTCTACATCAACGACTCGAAGGCTACCAACGTGGATTCGGCGTGGTATGCGCTTGAGTGCCAGACCCAGCCTGTCGTCTGGATTGTGGGCGGAACGGACAAGGGGAACGACTATTCGAGCCTCGTGCCGCTCGCGCGCGAGAAGGTGAAGGCGATGATCTGTATGGGACTGGACAACGCTAAGTTCCACTCGTCGTTCGAGGGCGTGGTGCCGGAGATTTATGACGTGACGTCGGCGCATGACGCTGTGCAGATGGCAAGCCGGCTCGCTAAGAACGGGGATGTGGTGCTGCTCTCGCCTTGCTGCGCAAGCTTCGACCTGTTCAAGAACTATGAGGACCGGGGTAGGCAGTTTAAGGACGAGGTAAGAAAGTTATAGAAAAATCTGACTCAAAAACACATCTCAAATATACTCCATATAATGAGAGAGCATTGAGAAAATAACTGTAAAGAAAGCCTTTGAAAAATGATGGAAGAAGAGGTAAATAATATGACTGCGCAGGAAACGGGCGAATCCGCCGCCGGGAAGGAAGGCGGGGGCTGGCGGTTTTTCGACAGGGTGAAGGGCGACAAGGTCGTCTGGATTGTCGTGCTGCTGCTCATAATGATTTCATTGACGGCCATCTCCGGCTCCACCTCACTGCTCGCCCTGCAAAACGGGACGACCCGCGTGAGCCTTTTCACCAGACACCTGCTTGTCTGCGCCGGAGGACTTGCGCTCATCTTCTTCTGCTATTTCGTCCCGAGCATGAAATGGTTCGAGAAGCTGTCGAAATACGGTTTCTTAGTCTCGTTCCTGCTCCTCGTGCCGCTGCTGCTGAGGGAACATTTCAACATTGCCAACATCATCAAGGCCGAGTACCTCAACGGAGCATGGAGAGTTATCAGAGTGTGGAAGTTCCAGATCAATGTGTTTGAGGTCGTAAAGGTAGCGATGGTGATGTACCTCGCCTGGGCCTGCAAGACCTACCGCAACGACGGCTTCACGCTGTCGAAGAAAATCGCCGCCATCAGGACGGGCAAGGAGCACGACAAGACCCCCTTCTCGTTCATGAACACGAGGCTGGGGCAGCTGGTCTTCTACATTGTCATTCCGATTGCGACAACGGCTATGATGATTCTGCCCGGAGGAAACTCCAGCGCGATTTTCATCGGTCTGGTCATGGGGGCCACCATGGTCATCGGACGGGTCGAGTTCAAGTATATACTCCTTACGCTCGTCGTCGGCGTGACATTGCTCGGAAGCGCCTACGGGCTCTACAAACTCAGCGACGGTCATCTCTTCACAAGAATCGGAACCGGCCTCGAACGAAGCAAGGACGACCCTACGCCGGACGACCTGTTCAGGATTAAGGACGAAAAAGGGGAAAACTCCACAGAGTATAAAAAGGCCCTGCAAAAAATGCAGCAGCCGTACTCCGCCAAGATTGCCATCCACGAGGGCGGTCTGTTCGGCAAGGGAATAGGCGGAAGCACACAGAAATATGTCGTGCCTCAGATATACGGCGACTTCATGTTCAGCTTCATACTTGAGGAGACGGGACTGCTGGGCGGCATCGCGATTATCATCCTCTATCTCAGCCTGCTGGCCAGGGGAACCATAATAGTGAGCAACAGCGACGACGACTTCGCCAAGACCGCGGCAGGAGGACTGGTGCTGCTGATTGCGGGGCAGGCCTTCATGCACATATTGATCAACCTCGACATGGGGCCGCTCACGGGTCAGACCCTGCCGATGATAAGCCACGGAAGCGGCTCGTTCCTCTGTTTCAGCCTCGCCTTCGGAATCATTCTCGCGATGAGCAAGACGGCGAAGAACAAGACCGCGGCCGAGGAAAGGAAGATTGACCTCGAACACGGCCGTCCGGCGGAGGAGGAGATTTCCGCCGACACGGGCGACTTTTAGTGTACCGGGGTACATGACCGATGAAAAAAGGAATATAGACCAAAAAGACAAATAAAATATGGAATATAAAAAGATACGGGTAATAATAAGCGGAGGAGGTACTGGGGGACATATATTCCCGGCACTGTCCATCGCAAACGAACTCAGGGCGCTCAACCCTGAGACGGTGATTCTTTTCGTGGGCGCGGAAGGCAGGATGGAGATGACAAAGGTTCCGGAGGCGGGCTATGAGATTATGGCTCTGCCGATTGCGGGACTTCAGAGAAAGCTGAGCGTCGAGAACCTCAAGCTGCCGTGCAAGGTCGTGAAGAGCATCAATGCGGCAAAAAGGCTCATAAGGGTGTTCAGACCGGACATTGCGGTCGGCGTCGGGGGTTATGCCAGCGCGCCCCTGCTCTGGGCGGCTCAGAGGATGGGCGTTCCGACTCTGATTCAGGAGCAGAACGGCTTTGCGGGGCTCACCAACAAGATTCTCGGGAAAAAGGCGCGGTGTATCTGCGTGGCATACGACGGGATGGAAAGGTTCTTCCCTGCCGACAGGATTGTCAAGACAGGCAACCCGATTCGCGGCACGATGCGTCCGGCGACTCCGCAGATGAAGGAGGAGGGTCTGAGGTTCTACAGGCTCAGCCCGGAGCGCAGCCACCTGCTGATTATCGGAGGCAGCCTCGGAAGCGGGACGCTGAACCGTTCGGTGATGGAATGGATTTCAGCGGGATGCCCCGGAGGAGAAAACCTAGAAGTGCTCTGGCAGTGCGGCAAGTACTACAAGAAGAGCGTGGATGAGTTCATGAAGAAAGCAGCGGCGGAAGGGCTCGGAGGAAGCGCGCTCGCCGGAGTGCGGCCGATGGACTTCATAGGAAGGATGGACCTTGCATACGCTGTGGCGGACGCGGTGGTGTCGCGCTCGGGGGCAAGTTCGGTTTCGGAGCTGTGCGCCTGCGGAAAGGCTGCCATATTCGTGCCTTCGCCCAATGTGGCGGAAGACCACCAGACCCACAACGCGATGGCGCTGGTGAGCAAGGGAGCCGGACTGCTCGTCAGGGACAGTGAGGCGCCTCAGAAGCTCATGGCAACAGCCTGCGAACTGCTCGGGGACAGGCAGAAGATTGAGCTGATGGAAAGCAACGCGCTGAAGCTCGCGCAGCCGGATGCGGCACGGGCAATTGCGGATGAGATTTATAAGATTGTCATTCCGAGCGGAACGAAGTGAAGCCGAGGAATCTTTTAGCAGACAAAAAAAATTGTATGAACATTTACAAGAACATATACCTCATCGGAATCGGCGGCATAGGGATGTCGGCGATTGCGAGATACTACAAGTTCAGGGGCTGCAATGTCAGCGGCTACGACAGGACCGAGTCCGAACTGACGGACGAACTCGCGGCGGAGGGCATCGGGGTGCACTACGAGGACAACACGGACTTCATCCCTAAGGATGTGGAGAACACGCTCGTAGTCTATACACCGGCCATTCCCCACGACCTCGGGGAACTCGTCTATGTGCAGGAGCACGGCTACACGCTGCTCAAGCGATCAAGGACGCTCGGGGAAATAGCAAAGGGACAGCGCTGCCTCGCCGTCGCCGGAACCCACGGCAAGACAACGACAAGCACCCTGCTCGCGCACATCT
>CAVBPI010000027.1:5172-6710 GCA_963596955.1 bacterium
CGCACATCTTCACGGACAGCGGAGAGGGCTGCTCGGCGTTCCTCGGCGGAATCTCCAAGAACTACGACACGAACCTGCTCGTCAGCGAGAACCCCACGATTGTCGCCGAGGCCGACGAGTTTGACCGCTCGTTCCTCCAGCTTTTCCCGGAAATCGCTGTCATCACGGCGATGGACGCGGACCATCTCGATGTTTACGGCGACCTCGGTCATGTCCGCGAGGCCTTTCAGGAATTTGCCGGACAGGTCAGCGGGACGGTAATCACAAAGCTCGGGCTCGACATCACTCCGGCACACACCCGGGCAAGAATCATGAGATACGCCTACAACGACCCTCGGGCGGACTTCTATGCCGACAACCTGCGCAAGGACAGCTGCGGCTACTTCACCTTCGACCTGAACTATCCGGACGGCATCGTCAAGGACTGCCGGGTCGGAGTTCCGGGAAGGGTGAACGTTGAGAACGCCGTCGCTGCGTCTGCCATCGCGCTCGTCTATGGCATCGCCCCGGAGGCGCTCAGGCACGCTCTCGGCACCTTCCTCGGCGTGAAGCGCCGCTTCGACATACACGTGAACCGCCCCGGCTGCGCATACATCGACGACTACGCGCACCATCCGAACGAGCTCAGCGCGGCAATCGCCTCCATCAGGGACATATTCCCCGGAAGGCGGCTCACCGCCGTGTTCCAGCCTCACCTCTACACGAGGACGAGGGACTTCGCCGACGATTTCGCGAAGGCTCTCAGCGCGGTTGATAAGCTCATCCTGCTGGACATCTACCCGGCCCGCGAGGAGCCGATTCCGGGCGTGACGTCGAGGATTATCTTCGACAAGGTGACCGCACCGGAGAAGGTCCTGCTGAAAAAGGAGATGCTGATGGACTACCTCAGGGACGAGAAGATTGACGTTCTGGTGACCTTCGGGGCCGGAAACATAGACCGCTTCATCCCACAGATAACAGAAATGCTGGAAAATGAGTAAAAAAGCCACAAATATCCTCCTGTGCGTCACGGCGGCTCTTTCGGTCGCGGCGGTCTGCGCGCTCTACACAATCGGGGCACGCAGGCAGTCCTCCCTTGAATGCCGGGGCGTGGAGGTGACAGTGAGGGACAGCTCGGTGAACAGGTTCGTCAGCGGGAACGACGTCAAGCGCATTCTGGCCGCGGGCTACGGCAGCTTCGAGGGCGTGTTCGCGGACAGCCTCGACCTCGGCGCGATGGAGCATCTGGTCGAGGGCAAGAGCGTCATACGCAAATGCGAGGCATACGTCACGCGAGACGGAATGCTGAACGTCGAGGTCACGCAGAGGACTCCGACGGTGCGCTTTCAGGACGCGACGAACGGGTGGTACGCCGATGCGGACGGATATATATTCCCCCTCCAGCGTAGCCACACGTCGATGGTTCCCGTGGTCGATGGAGACTTTCCGGTGACGGTGGAGCGCGGGTTCAAGGGTCCCGTCGAGAACCCGGAACAGCGTGAATGGCTCATGAGGGTCGTCGGCATGGTCGAATATATGAACGACAACGGCTGGGGAAA
>CAVBPI010000027.1:6720-13748 GCA_963596955.1 bacterium
TTCATGTCTCGCGTGGAGGGGAGGTCTGCCTCATACCCACAGAAGGTGACGAGCGCTTCGTCTTCGGGCAGCCGGTGAAGATTCGCGGCAAATTCGCGAAAATGGAGAAATATTACCGGATGATACGCCCCCTGAAGAAGGACTACGCTGAAATCGACCTGAGATTCGACGGACAGATTGTGTGCCGATGACATATTTTTACGGAAAGAATATAATCACGGACACATTGAAATTTGAGATATTTGAAAGGACACGGATATATTGGAATATTTAAAGCTTACGGTATATGGAAGACAGGTATATAGTTTCGATTGACCTCGGCACGTTCAAGATTGCGCTTGCCGTCGCCTGTGTCAGCGGGAATGACACGAGAATCGTCTATTACAAGGAGACTCCGGCGAACGGAATGCGGAGCAGCAGGATTCTCAATGAGAACAAGGTCGCGCAGACGCTCAGGCAGGCAATAAGCGACGCTGAGGACATTCTTGGAATAAAGATTACCGGAGCGGTTCTCGGAATGCCGCGCTTTTACGTGAGGATGGAGGAAAACTCCGCCAGGATAGAGAGGGAGGAGGACAGCTACATCACCGAGGAGGAAATCGAGGATCTGAAGAACTTCGCGCAGGACAGCTACCCGGTTGAAGACCCGGAGCACGAGACCGTCTATGGGGCAATCGCGCAGTCATTCTCGACTGAAGAGGAGTTCCAGCTCATCGAGGACGACGTCGTCGGAATGTCCGGACGGAAACTGGAGGGCAACTTCAAGGTGTTCATCGGCAACAAGTCGTCCCTCGACAGGATTGACAGGGTCATGAAGACGCTCGGAATCGTCGCGATGAAGAAATATTTCGTGCCTCGGCTGACGGCCGCCGCGACACTGTTCCCGTCTGAGATGGAGAACGGGGTGGCGCTGATTGACTTCGGAGGAGGATGTACCTCTCTGTCAATATATTACAAGAACGTGCTTCGCTACTACTCGTCAATTCCGTTCGGAGGGATGAACATCACGAAGGACATCCAGATGGAAAGCAAGACGAAGCTCTCGCTCGCCGAGAACATAAAGCTCGCCTACGGGGCGTGCATGCCGGAGAAGCTGCAGAACCTGAGCGAGAAGCAGCTGCTGCTCAAGAGCGAGAACGGGGAGGCGGACAAGAGGCTGACGGTGAAGTACCTGTCGGAAATCATCACCGCGCGCGAGGAGGAAATCATCCGGGCAATGCTCTACGAAATCGGCCGGAGCAACTTCGCGGACAAGCTCCAGAACGGCATCGTGATTACCGGAGGAGGAGCGCAGATGACCAATCTGGCGAATTTCATAACCGAGCTGTCAGGATATGCCGTGAGGGTCGGACGGCCGAGCTTCAGGGGCGTGTTCAACTGCTGCACCGGGCTCTGCAGCCCGTCTGCCACGACGACGGTAGGTCTTGTCATGGCCGCCCGCGAGCTTGGGGCGAGCTGCGCGTTCAGCAAGGAGAGCGCGGCAGCGGAAGAGAATCCAAAGGAGAAGACCTCGGAGCCTACGGAGCTGGAACACGCAGGTGGCATCCTTCCGGGAATGATGACAGACGAGGAGATTGCCGAGAAGAGGAGGCTTGAAGAGGAGAAAAAGAGAAAGGAGCTGGAGCGTCAGGCGCAGAAGCCACGCCACAACAGCAGGTTCAACGCATTCTGGAACAGGGCGAAGAAAATGTCCCACGACATTGGGGAGAGCTTCGGGAAGGAAGGCGGCAAGCTTCTGGAGCTGGTGAACAACGGAGAAGAACAGGAATAAGATAAACACAGGAGACAGGGCTTATGGAAGGAAGAACAGTCATTGACGAGGCCGCGTTCGGCGTCGTGCCTACAAACTGGAAGAGAACGGAATCGACGATAAAGGTCGTGGGAGTCGGCGGAGGCGGATGCAACGCCGTGAACTATATGGCAAGACAGAAAATCGGAGGGTGCACGTTCATCGTCTGCAACACCGACTCGCAGGCGCTGAAGAACAGCGAAGTCGCGTGCAAGATTCAGCTCGGGGAAGGTCTCGGCGCGGGAACCGACCCTGTGGCGGGAAGAAACGCGGCGATAGAGTCCGAAAAGGAGATTGAGGAAATCATCTTCTCCGACCTTCCTGTCAAGCAGGGAATGCTCTTCATCACCGCAGGAATGGGAGGCGGAACCGGAACCGGCGCGGCTCCGGTCATAGCGGCCATGTCCAAGAAGCGCGGAATACTCACCGTCGGCGTCGTGACAATCCCGTTCCGCAACGAGGGCAACGAGTCCATGACCAAGGCGCTTGACGGCATCATGGAAATGGAGAAGAACGTCGATAGCCTGCTCATCATCGACAACGAGAAACTATACGAGAACTACCCCAAGATGCTGGCCCATGAAGCCTTCCCAAAGGCCGATGAGGTGCTATGCACGGCCGTGAGGGGCATCATCGAAATCATAACCGCCGACGGGCACATCAACGTCGATTTCCGCGACGTCAAGAGGATGATGACCAACAGCGGCATGGCTCTGATGGGCATGGGAGTCGGGACGGGCGAGAACCGCCTGCGCGATGCCGTGAGCGGGGCGTTCGAGTCTCCCCTGTTGAACAACCACGACCTCAAGACGGCGAAGAACGTGCTGCTGAACATCACCATGGGGCACAACGAGCACGGGGTGAGCATGGAGGAACTGAGCCAAATCGACAACATAATCACGGAGTATATCGGCGAAGCCAACCGCTTCAAGAAAGGAATCGTCTGGGACTATTCTGAGGAGTTCGGCGACCGCGTGGAAATCACGGCCATCGCGACAGGCTTCCGCATGGACTGGGACGGGCTGTCCGGCGACAACGGCAACCTGATTGTGATTCCTCCCGACTTTGAATACATCCCGACGGCTGCCGAAGAATCCGAGACATCCGCCCCGGACGAGCCACGCAGCTTCAAAATCGGCTTCACGACAAGCGAGGCCAAGCGTCCCGAGGACTTCTGCAAATGTCCGAAGCCAGCCCTGCTCGTTGACGACACCCAGGATCGCAGCGACCTTGAGAACATAGCCTCAATCCGCCGCCTCTCCAAGAGCGACCGGTAGCGGAAAATACCCTAAAATGTTCAACGAGCCGCTACTGCGCAAAATGGCATCGCAGTGCCTTGCTAACCGGAAGAAGTGCCTTGAAGCGGTGCGAGATTAGGTTTTTCAGATGCTCCGGAATCTCTGCGAGGGTCTTTCCCCGGAGAGCGGCGATTTCCTGCTCTGAAAGGCCTGTCGAGGAGAGAGCGGAGAGTTCGTCGTCGGACGAGATGAACACCGGGTCATAGCCGAAGCCACCGCATCCTGCCTTTGCCGGGGCGATGTGTCCTTCAAGGCGGCCATCATACTGCGAGGTTCCGCCGTCCCTGAAAATCAGCGTCACCGTGCAGCGGAAACGTGCGGAACGCTCCTCCGGAGTTTCTGCTCCGGCATCCTTGAGCTTTGAGAGGAGCTTATCCATGTTGTCTGCGAAGTTCTTGTCCTCCCCGGCATAGCGCGCCGTGTATATCCCCGGCTCCCCACCGAGAGCGTCGGTCTCCAGCCCGGAATCATCAGCGAAGACTGCGACGACTTCATCCGCTACGGCGTTTTTCATATTCCCGAATACCCTGTCGCTCACATATTTAGCCTTGAGAAATGAATTTTCGGCGAATGTCGCACCCGTCTCTTCGGCCTCCCCCTCGACTCCGCAGTCCTGAGGCGTCAGCAATTCAATCCCGTCGCCCAATATTTCCGCCGCCTCACGCAACTTTCCCTTATTCTGTGTCGCAAAAACTATTTTCATAATAATTTGTATATCTCTGGGGGCTATATTTATTCTCTCATCGGCACATACGCCTTTCACTTACTTACATGACGCAAAATTAAGAAAATATATGGAACGGTTATTGAGAAATATTCTTAGATTTGTCTGATTTTTTTGACAAAAGGATTAAAACACCATGAAACATATCGCAAGGAAAATCATTGTCGCCGTCATTGCAGCGGCGTTTCTTTTGGGCGGCGGAGCTGAATCGGGGGCGCAGAGCCGAGGGTTCAAGCTGGGTCAGTGGACGGAAATCCACAATTCCGTGGTAAGGCAGTTGAGTCTGGCCTACGTCGATACGCTTGATGTTGACCGCATTATGAAGGCCGGCATTGACGCCATGCTTGCCGAGCTCGACCCCTACACCGTCTATGTGCCGGAGGAGGAGAACGAGGACTTCCAGATGATGATTTCCAAGACCTACGGCGGAATAGGCGCCATAATCTACAAGAAAAGGGGGGAATATGTCGTCATCAACGAGCCTTACGAGGATTCGCCGGCGGTGAAGTACGGACTTCAGTGCGGTGACGAGATTATGGAAATCAACGGGGAGGATACGCGCCAGCTCGAAAGCGCCGAGGCGTCGGAGAAGATGAAGGGGAAGCCGGGGACGACCGTGAAGTTCAAGGTGAGGAAGGTCCGCAGCGGCGAGGTTAAGGATATGGAAATCGTGCGCGAGAGAATCCATCTGCCGGATGTGGAATACTGCGGAATGCTCAATGACAGGGACGGCTACATCCTCCAGAGCGGCTTCACCGAGAATGTCTCGTCCGAAATCCGCGCCGCCTATTACAAGCTTAAGGAGCAGGGAATGCAGCGTCTGGTTCTTGACCTGCGCGGAAACGGCGGCGGGCTCATGTCCGAGGCAATCAACATCGTGAGCCTGTTCGTCCCTAAGGGGTCGCTGGTCGTAAGTTCAAAGGGCAAGGCCGAGGACACGAAGGAGTACAGGACGACCACTGAGCCTATTGACACCGAGATTCCGATTATAGTTCTGATTGACTCCAATTCAGCGTCCTCTTCGGAGATTGTCACGGGCGCCCTTCAGGACCTCGACCGCGCCACGGTGATGGGACGTCGGAGTTTCGGCAAGGGACTTGTCCAGTCCATCCGCCCCGTGGCGTACAACGGGCAGCTCAAGGTCACGACCGCAAAGTACTACACCCCGTCGGGACGCTGCGTGCAGGCAATCGACTACAGCCACCGCAACGAGGACGGCAGCGTGGGACAGATTCCGGATTCCCTGACGCATGAGTTCAGGACGGCCGGAGGAAGGATTGTGCGCGACGGAGGCGGAATCACCCCGGACGTGGAACTGGACTCCCAGAACTATAGCCGTCTGGTCTATTCGCTCGTGCTCTACGGCGTGATTGACCGCTATGCGCTTGAATATGTCAAGACTCACGACAGCCTTCCGGCAGCCGAGGATTTCCACCTGAGCGACGCGGAGTTCGACGATTTCGTGAATTTCGCCAAGACTCAGACCTTCGACTACCGCAGCAGCGCCAAGACCCTTTTCGACCAGATGAAGAAGGAGCTTGAGAAGGACGGTCTCTCGGACGGCGTCACGGAGCAGCTCGCGGCCATAGACAAGGTGCTCGAAATGGACAAGGAGCAGTTCATCCGCCTCAAGAAAGACGAGATTGTCCCGTTCATCGAGGAGGAACTGGTCGTCCGCTATCACTACCAGAAAGCCGGCGTGCAGCTCCGTCTCCGCTACGACACCCAGCTCCACGAAGCCCTCGCCGCAACGATGCCAAATTCCGAGACACCGGCCTCTGACTCCCCGGAAAATGACAAATAAGACAAGGGACAACAGGCAACCGATTGAGTTCATTCTTCTCCATTCGACGAAATATGGGGACAATTCCCTCGTGCTGCACACCTTGAGCCGGGAATACGGACGCAGAAGCCTGTTCCTGCGCTCTGTCTCGTCGGCATCGTCCGTCGCCGGAGGAGCAGGACGCGCGTCACGCAAAGGCGGGGCACGCGCGGCCGTGACGGGGCTCGTGAGTCCGCTGAACATAATCGAGGCGGAGGTCGCCGTCAATCCTGCCTCAAGTTCGGCGATGATGACGGTCAGCTCCCTCGCCGCGTCATACCCGCTCAGCGGGCTGCGGGGAAACTTCTACAAGGCAAGCATCTCCATGTTCATGGCCGAGGTCCTGTTCCGCGCCCTGCGCGACGGAGCCAACGAGGATGGCCTCTACGACTGGTGCGTAAGGAAAATCCTCCTCCTTGACGCAATTGAAGGCAACTTCAGCAACTTCCACCTGCTCTTCCTCCTCGAACTGACCTCCGCCCTCGGCTTCCGCCCGGAGTTTCAGGACATCGCGCCGTTCCTCAGCGCCGACAACGCCCCCCTCGCCGGAAGCCTCATGCGCCTGCCCTTCGAGGAGGCGATGCTCATCCCCATGACCGGTGCTGTCCGCTCCTCCCTGATAGAGTCTTTTCTTTCCTACATCGAGACCCATCTTGAATACCCGCTGAACATACGCTCCGCGTCTGTTCTGAAGGATTTGTTCTGAAAGCATTAAAACAGCGAAGCGAGAAATCTCCGGGAGGATTTGTTCCTGCACAAAGATTTCTCGCTTCGCTCGAAATGACAGTGAATCACTCTAAAATGGCAGTGGATTCACTTGAAATGACAGCAAACTGCCCTGAATGACAGTGGGGCTTAAAGCTTCATCATCAGGAGTTCTGTGTAGGTCTTGCCGCCGAGGTCGTGCTCGGAATAGCTTGAGCCGTCGAAGAGCATGAACTTGTAGCCGTTCACAGGCATCTCGGAGCCTTCCATCGCGCGCCAATAGACATAGCCGTCGTCGCCGAAGCCGAATTCAAGCGCTGAGGTCTGTCCCCAGATGGCCGTGTAGAGATTCGACACGAAGCCGAAGATCACGGTCATGTAGCTGAACGCGCCCAAGTTCTGGGACTGAAGACGGATGCAGTGCTCCTCAGGGATGTAGGTTCCGGTGATGGTCGGAGAATAGGACTTATAATTGCTCAGGCCCTTGATTGAGACGGTGTTCTCGCCCGTCTTGATTATATCCACCCTGAACGCCTCGGTCGTCGCGCTTGAACTGCTGTCCTCGCCGTCCTCCACAGTGGCCGTCAGCAGGTAGGCTCCTACAAAGTCGTCGATGGTCTTGGAGACGAACTCGTCAGCGTGTGACTTGAGCCTGACATCGACGGTCAGAGTGTCCTTGTCGCCGTATTC
>CAVBPI010000028.1:0-12070 GCA_963596955.1 bacterium
ATATTCAGGAGCGGAGTCTCATAGCTTTTGGTTGAAAATACTTTTAACATATTTAAATATATAAGGTTGTTTGTTTCCTTTAAAAGGGGACCCGTGACGGACGGCACATGACGATTCACATCGGCGGTCCCCGAAAATACCTTTATAATTTCAATACTATTACGTCCGTTGTTATCTCTCGTTATTATCATCATCTCTCCTCGACGCTTCCGACGTTTCGTCCGACCATCCCGGAGCCAAGCAATAAAACTTGACAGGAATGAGTACAGACAACTTGAGGGTACCGATGCCGATTAAGGCAACGATACCCCCAAGGATACGTCTTCCGCTATATCTTTCGTCAGTTCATCAGAAAGCGCATAACCGCAATAGATACCCCCCCCCAACAAGGTTCAGGACACACTGCGTCACAACATCACTATGCCGTTTCATGAATAACTGCATGACTTTCCGTAATATAAAGGTTGTTATTTCGGAGATAAATGTCGCTATTATTCCGCATATATGCAAAACATATTCGCAAAATATTACGGAATCGGTTCGCGGGAGGGGGATGCAACCGGATTGCAAAGTCTGAGCACGACAGGCGGAACGGGAGTTATTTCGGAGATATATTGTTACCTTTGTCGTTTGTAAAAAACATAAATACGGATAACGATGAAAAGGAACATTATCACCGTTCTGTTCTTTGCGGTTCTCTGCGTTGTGGGCTGCAAGTCGCGGAACGGGGAATCAGACGAGGCCGGAAACGGGCACACGCATTCCGAGGCCTGCTCACACGAAGGACACGACCACGAGGGTCACGGACATGAGGGACATTCACATGACGGGCACTCGCATGAAGGACATTCGCATGAGGGGCATTCACATGAGGGACACGACCACGACGGCCACGGGCATGAAGGACATTCACATGAAGGGCACTCGCATGAGGGACACGGGCATGAAGAAGGGGTGCATTCCGGGGAAATAAAGTTTAGTGCGGCACAGGCGGAGGCTGTCGGGTTGGAAACGGAAATCGTGGAGCCGACGCCGTTCCGTTCGGTCATACACACCGGAGGGGTCATTCAGAACCTTCAGGGCAATGAAACTGACATAGTCGCCACTTCGGCCGGAGTGATATATTTCACAAACCCGTCAATCTCAGAGGGATTGCAGGTCGGGAAGGGCGCTGAAATCGCGTCTGTGACGGCCAGGAATCTTCAGGACGGCGACCCGGTCGTGAAGGCGAAGGTCGCATACGAGACCGCAGAGAAGGAATATCTCAGGGCGGAAAAGCTCGTCGCCGACAAAATCATATCCGAAAAGGAGTTCGAGCAGGCAAAGATGAACTATGAGACCGCAAAGGCGGCCTATGAGGGTCAGGCCGCGAATCTCTCCGAGCGTGGAGTTGCGCTCAAGACCCCTTCTGCCGGATTCATAAGCAGGCTCTACGTCGGACAGGGCGAATATGTGAATGCAGGGCAGACCATAGCCACGGTCATCAGCAGCAACCGCGTCCAGCTCCGCGCCGACCTGCCGGAAAACAAGTTCAAGGCGCTCGGCCACATTCATGACGCGAATTTCCAGCCTGCCTACGATGAACAGGCCTACAATATAAAGGAACTGAAGGGTCATGTCGTCTCATGCGGACGGACAGCCTCTGACGGTTCGGCCTACCTGCCCGTGACCTTCGAGTTCGAGAACAGGGGCGGATTCATTCCGGGTTCGTTCGCTGACGTATGGCTGCTGACGGACAGCAGGGATGACGCGCTGAGCGTGCCGGTTTCCGCGCTGGCCGAGGACCAGGGAGTGTTCGCCGTGTATGTGCGGCTTGAACCGGAAGTATTCAAGCGTCAGGAAGTTGAGCTCGGGCAGAGCGACGGTATGCGCGTGGAGATTCTCAAGGGGCTGAAAGGCGGCGAGGAGGTTGTCACGAGGGGCACCCATCAGGTCAAGCTGGCCTCAGCATCAACTGCCATCCCGGGACACACACATAATCATTAAGAGGGGCGAAGAAAAGGCGGTCTTGCATCCCATCCTTTTCTTCATCCCCTCTCATTAAACAATAAAATATATGTTAGATAAGATAATACGATTTTCGCTGAACAATCGGCTCGTCATACTTGTGGCGGCGGTGCTGCTGATGGTGGCGGGAGTGCATACGGCCACTACGATGGACGTGGATGTGTTCCCGGATTTGAACGCGCCGACAGTAGCGGTGATGACAGAAGCCAAGGGAATGGCTCCGGAGGAGGTTGAGAGGCTCGTGACGTTCCCGATTGAGACGGCGGTGAACGGAGCCACTGACGTGCGCCGCGTGCGCTCTTCGTCAACCACCGGATTTTCAATAGTATGGGTCGAGTTCAACTGGGGAACGGACATCTACCGCGCACGCCAGATAGTCTCGGAAAAGATTGCCGTCGTGAGGGACGCCCTGCCTTCAAACGTCGGAAATCCGGTGCTCGGGCCGCAGTCGTCAATACTCGGCGAGGTTCTGTTCGTGGCCCTCACGTCCGACAATACCTCCATGCAGGATCTCCGCACAATAGCCGACTGGACCATTCGCCCGCGGCTTCTTGCGACTGGAGGCGTGGCTCAGGTGGCGGTGCTCGGAGGAGATATCCGTGAGTATCAGATACTTCTGAATCCTTCGAAGATGAAGCACTACGGGGTCGGACTCGACGAGGTGTATGCGGCCGTGAACGACATGAACCGCAACGCCGCGGGAGGAATACTCTATGAATACGGGAACGAATACATCATACGCGGTGTCGTATCCACTGACGATGTACGCGAGATGGGCAAGGCCGTGGTGAAGAACGTCGGGGATTCGCCGATTACTCTCGACAGGATTGCGGAGGTGAAGGTCGGGAACAAGTCCCCGAAGACAGGCGTGGCCTCGCACAGAGGGAAGCCGGCTGTGATGCTGACCGTCACCAAGCAGCCGAACACCAGCACCATAGACCTTACCGCCAAGCTCGACGAGGCGCTTTCCGACCTGCAGAAGACGCTTCCCGCCGACGTGAAGATGTCCACGGACATATATCGTCAGGAACGGTTCATCAACAACTCGATTGACAATGTCAAGAAATCACTCTTAGAGGGCGGAATATTCGTCATCATAGTCCTGTTCCTTTTCCTCATGAACGTGCGGACGACGCTGATTTCATTGGTGACGATTCCTCTTGCACTTGTCATATCCATATTGACACTCAATATGTTAGGGCTCACGATTAACACGATGAGCCTCGGCGGAATGGCAATCGCGATAGGGTCGCTCGTCGATGACGCCATTGTCGATGTCGAAAACGTGTTCAAGCGGCTGCGGGAAAACCACAACCTGCCGCCGGAAGAGCGCCGTCCGAAGCTGAAGGTGATTTTCGAGGCTTCGCGCGAGGTGCGTATGCCTATCCTGAACTCGACTCTCATCATCATCGCCAGCTTCGTGCCTCTCTTTTTCCTCTCCGGAATGGAAGGACGCCTGCTCGCGCCGCTCGGAATCGCGTTCATAACCGCGCTCTGCGCCTCGACGCTTGTCGCGCTCACCCTCACCCCAGTCCTGTGCAGCTACCTTCTCGGAGGACACAGGGGCAAGGACGAAAAGGAGGAGAAAGAGCCGATAATCGCCCGCAAGCTCAAGGAAGGCTACGGAAAGGCGCTCGACTGGGCGCTGAGGCACAAGGCCGCGGTGCTCGGTGTGACCGGGGCGCTTCTTATTGCCGCCCTCGTGATTTTCGCGGGGCTCGGACGCAGCTTCCTGCCGCCGTTCAACGAGGGGTCGTTCACAATCAATGTGAGCACGATGCCTGGAGTGTCGCTTGAGGAGTCCGACAAAATCGGGGCGAAGGCGGAGGAAATCCTGCTCAGCATCCCGGAGATACAGACCGTAGGGCGCAAGACCGGGCGCGCGGAACTTGACGAGCACGCTCTCGGGGTGAACAGTTCGGAGATTGAGGCGCCGTTCATTCTCGACAAGCGCAGCAAGGACGAGGTGCTCGCCGAAATACGCGAAAAGATGAAGGTCATTCCAGGCATCAACCTCGAAGTCGGGGCGCCTATTACCCACAGGATTGACGCGATGCTTTCGGGAACCAGCGCAAACATAGCGATAAAGCTCTTCGGCACGGACCTCAACAGGATGTACGCGCTCGGAAACGAAATCAAGGGCGCCGTCAGCGGTGTGGAAGGCCTCGTCGATTTGAACGTCGAGCAGCTTGTGGAAAGGCCTCAGCTTCAAATTGTTCCGAAACGGGAGATGCTCGCGAAATATGGGCTCACGCTTCCGGAGTTTGCGGAAATCGTGAACGTCATGCTCGCGGGAGAGACCGTGTCGATTGTCTATGAGGGCAACAAGTCATTCGACCTGACTCTCAAGGTGAACGAGGAAGGACGCTCCACGGCGGACAACATCAGGGAACTCATCATCGACGCCGGCGGCAGGAAGATACCTCTGAGCAATGTCGCCGAAATACGCTCGGCGAGCGGCCCGAACACAATCAACCGTGAAAACGTGGCGAGGAAGCTCGTCGTCTCGGCGAATGTCGCCGGACGTGACCTGCGCGGAGTGGTGAACGACGTGCAGAGAATCATCGACGAAAAGATTGTGCTTCCGGAAGGCTACCACATCGAGTACGGCGGACAGTTCGAGAGCGAGCAGGCGGCGTCTCGCACCCTGCTCCTGACGTCAATTTTCGCGATTCTCGTGATATTCCTTCTGATTTTCAATCAGTTCCGCAACATGACCCAGTCCGTCGTGATTCTGCTGAACCTGCCGCTTGCGCTCATCGGAGGCGTGCTCGCCATCTGGATGACGGGAGAGGCGCTCAGCATCCCGTCCATCATCGGGTTCATATCCCTCTTTGGCATCGCCACGCGCAACGGAATGCTTCTGGTCGAGAGATACAACGACCTCAGGGCCGAGGGGCATACAGTCCGCGAAAGCATCATGCTCGGCTCCAAGGACAGGCTCAACCCTATCCTGATGACGGCCCTGACATCGGCGCTCGCAATGATTCCGCTCGTGGTGGGAAGCGACCTTCCGGGCAACGAGATTCAGAGTCCGATGGCGAAGGTGATTCTCGGGGGCCTCCTGTCATCGACGTTCCTCAACGGATTCATAATTCCGATTATGTATCTTCTTACAAATAAGGAAAATACACGAATAAGAGAAGAAAAGGAGATTGCAGAATGAAGAAATATATGATTGCGGCGTTCGTCGCCATGGTGTCCGTCATCCCCGCCGCGGGACAGGCCGCTTACGAAGACCCGATTGACGGGGTTCTGAGGGAAATAGAGGTCCACAACACCACGCTTGAGGCTCTCAGGCAGACAGCCGAGGCGCAGAAGCTTGAGAACCGCACCGGCATCACGCTTTCCGACCCGGAAATCGGCTTCAGCTACCTCTGGGGAGGGCCGGCGGCCATCGGTAACCGTCAGGACGTGAGCGTCACGCAGAGTCTCGACTTCGGGACGCTTACCGGACTGAAGGGCAAGGTGGCGGCTCAGAGGAACGAGCTTGTGGAATGGCAGTACAAGGCGGACAGGATGAACATCCTGCTTGAGGCCAAGCTCTGCTGCATCGACCTGATTTACTGGAACGCGCTGATCCGCTCGCTGGAAACGAGGGTCGCCGGCGCTGAGTCAATCGCCGAAAGCCAACGCAGGAGACTTGAGCACGGAGAGGGCAACATCTTGGCATACAACAACATCGTCCTCGACTTGGCAACCGCGAAAAACGAGATGATGCGTGCCGAGGCGGAAAGGGACGCGGTGCTCTCGCAGCTCTCAAGGCTGAACGGAGGACAGGGCGTGGAGCTTTCCGACAGCGAGTACGTCACGCCGGAGTTTCCGGAGAACTTCGAGAGCTGGTATGCCGAGGCCGAGGCAAAGAATCCCGTGCTGGCCTATGTCAGGCAGGAGATTGAGGTGAACCGCAAGGAGCTGTCCCTCAGCAGGACGGGGAACCTCCCGTCGCTTTCCGTCGGCTATATGGGCGAGTTCACTCTCGGGCAGCGCTATCAGGGCGTTTCCGTCGGGATTTCCGTCCCGCTATGGTCAAACGCGCGCCGCGTCCGTCAGGCAAAGGCGGCCGTGCAGGCGGCGCAGAGCCGGGAACTGGACGCCAAGCAGCAGTTCTACAGCAATCTGGAGACTCAGTATCTGCGTGCCTCCAGCCTCAAGTCCGTCGCTGAGAATAGCCGCGGGACGCTTGAGACTTCGGACAACAGGGAACTGCTGAAAAAGGCGATGGAGGCCGGGGAGATTTCCGTTCCGGACTATCTTGTCGGAGTCGGCCTCTACCATGACGCGCTGAAGCAGACGCTTGAAGCGGAGCGGGAGTATCAGAAAGCGTATGCTGAACTAAAAGCGTATGAACTATAACGGGGACGCCGAAAAAGCGGTCTGCCGCGTTTGTTAATTTTGAAATAAAGAGCCATATTTGTATATGGAAAATTTTGCTTTCCCATGGATAGGGGAAGTTTGGTAAAAAGACACGAGAAATATGGAAACACAGGAAAGCACAAGGCAGCTGAAGGTTGCAAGAGAGATACAGAGGGAGATGGCCGAGATTCTCCGCAGCAAGGGAATGGCCGCGTTTGACGGGGCTATGCTCAGCGTGAGCGGGGTGAAAATCAGCTCCGACCTGTCTGTGGCGAAGATTTATGTGAGCGTTTTCCCTTCGGAGAAAGCCGAGGGCGCTATGACGAAGCTGAAGGAGAACGCGCGCGGCCTTCGCGGGGAGCTCGGTCATGCCATGGGCAAGCAGCTGCGCATCGTTCCGGAGATTATCTTTTATCTGGATTCGTCACTGGACTATGTAGAGCACATTGAAGAGCTGCTGAAAAAATGAAAAACAGCTAAGCGTTGTGCCGGAATGAAATTAGATTTCTATATCGCCTCGCGATACCTGTTCGCGAAGAAGTCGCAGAATGTGATAAACATCATTTCTGCGCTCAGCGCGGTAGGCATGGCAATCGGCACGGCGGCGCTCATAATTGTCCTGTCGGTCTATAACGGGTTCGACTCGCTCGTGAAATCAATGATGAGCACGGTCGAACCCGACATTATGGTGACCCCTGCAACCGGAAAATATTTCATTCCGGAGGGCGAGGCCTACGACTGGCTCTATGACAACCCCAAAGTCGCGAGCATATGCGGGACGCTTCAGGAAAATGTGTTCGTCCTCTACGAGAACCGGCAGGCCACAGCGCTGGTCAAGGGGGTTGACGAAATCTATGAAGAGGAGTCCAGGCTCGGGGAGCATATAGTCCGCGGAGAGTTCAGCCTCCACCGCGGTGACATTCCGCTCGCCTGCACCGGCACCGTCCTGGCCCATAACCTCGGAATCAACCCGGCCTTCCTCGCCGGCATAGAGATTTACTACCCGTCCCGGATCCGCCGCATCTCGGCCGCCAACCCGGCCTCCTCGCTCGAAAGCGTGACCGTCTGGCCCTCGGGAGTGTTCAGCGTCAACAGCGACGTTGACGGGAGGCTGATGATTGTCCCGATTGAGACGATGCGTGAACTACTCGAACTCGAAGACGAGGTCTCGGCAGTTGAAATCAGGCTCACGGAAGAGGCCGCGGCGTCGAAGCCGGTCACATCGGGGATAATCCGCGAACTCCAGGATAGGCTCGGCGATGCCTTCGTGGTGAAGGACCGGTTCCGCCAGAACGAGTCGCTCTACAAGATGATGAAATATGAGAAGGCTGCGATTTACATGATTCTGGTCTTCATGCTCATAATCATATCGTTCAACATCTTCGGCAGCCTCTCCATGCTGATTATCGAGAAGAAGGACGACATCGGCACCCTCCGCAGCCTCGGCGCGGACGAGGGGCTAATCCGCAGCATATTCCGCCTCGAAGGCTGGCTCATCACCCTCACCGGGCTTGTGTCCGGCACCGTCATAGGCATAGCGGTCGCCCTCATCCAGCAGCATTTCGGCATTCTCAAGATGCCCGGCAGCTTCCTCATCGAGGCCTACCCCGTCATCCTCAGCCCGACGGACATACTCCTCGTCTGCCTCACCGTCGCCGTCATAGGCTACCTCATAACCATAGTCCCCTCCCGCAAGGCTACCGGCGACAAGGCATAGCGGAACCGGCCGGTTACAGGTACATCCTGTTTATCATCTCGTCGGCGAAGCTGCCCGGAAGCGGCGTGCGGGCGGTCGCGGACTTGAAACTGGTCTTCTGGAACATGGATGTGGAGGTCAGGCGTTCAAAGACATCCGAGTCGAAAGGCTTGTCACCATAATCCCACCACACGGAATGCGTCGGATTCTGGGATATCTGGGGCATCTTCGCGAAAAGTTCCGCAGCGACAGGGTTCGTCTCCACTACCTTGTGAAACATCATCTGATGCTGGAAATATTCGATGCTGCGAGTGTTTGTCCTCCAATACGCGAACATCATCGCCCTCCATGCCGTAAGGATGAAATTCCCGCGCCGCGCCCGGATGAAACAGTTCTGCATGAAGGAGTAGGAACGGATGTCCCCGGCAAGATAGACAAAGAAATCCTCGTCCCAAAGCCACTGCGGCAGAGGATGGGCGATGAAGTCTGTGGCGTCGAGCCATAGTCCGCCGTGCTCATACAGAAGCTCCACCCTGCACAGGTCCGAGAAATGAGCCGGGGAAATCTTCCCGGAATGCCACAGACTGACGATTTCGGGCGGAAGCGTGATGTAGTCAAAGACCGTCTTTTCGTCAAGGATGACAAGCTTATGCTCCGGGCAGTTGGCGCGGACGCTTCTCCAGCAGGCCTTTACAAGGGCCGGCGCGGCGTCCTCTCCCTGAAGCCAGATGCTCCAGATGTTCTCCTCTTCCGCAGCCTTCCCGCCGGAGCCCGCGGCCAAAGCAGGCAATGCGTCCCGTCCGCAGTCCTCCGGACGCAAGTCCCTGACAGCCGGGACATAACGATTAAGATACCTGTCAATACATTTCCCCGTCACTTCCGTCCGCACCTTTCTCCTCTCGGCGCGCGGTCTCCAGAACCAGTTCGTGATGTGAGCCTTCCAAATCATTATAGCCTGACATTCGAGCCAGTCGATGTCATGAAACTTGTCGGATATATTCCAATGTGACATAGTCCCCCACTGTTTTAATACATATTTCTGTTTTATTACATACTTCCAGCGAGTTTTCGCCGCGAACGCATATTCCCAACAACATTCATGCTAATTCCCGACAAAATTCCGCCGGCCACTTGCTGTACAGACATAATTTCCCTATATTTGCCTTCCGTTTCAGAAAACCAGACCTGAAACAGGCAAACCCATGGACTACAGCAGCAAATGCAAGTCTCACCCTTGGCATGGAATCAATCCAGGTTCCGCCGAGGAAGTGCGTGCATTCATAGAGATTGTGCCGACAGACACGGTCAAATATGAGGTTGACAAGGAAACGGGCTACCTCTCGATAGACCGTCCGCAGAAATTCTCGAACATAGTGCCGTCACTGTACGGCTTCATTCCAAGGTCATATTGCAGCGTCCGCATGGCCGAACTGACCAACAAGGCCCTCGCGCGCTATGACATTGAAGGCGACGGCGACCCCCTCGACATCTGCGTCCTCACGGAAAAGGACGTGACCCACGGCGACGTGCTCGTGTGGGCAAGGCCGATAGGAGGACTTAGGCTTCTGGATAACAACCAGGCCGACGACAAGATAATCGCGGTTCTCAAGAACGACGCCGTCTATGGCGGCTACAACGACCTGAACGAGCTTCCCGTGGAGATTGTGAGAAGACTGATTCACTATTTCACGACCTACAAGGACATCCCGGGCGAGACCGGACAGAGGATGAAGTTCGTCAGCATCTACGGCTCCGAGGTGGCACGCGATGTAATCAACCGCTCGTTCGAGGACTATGCGGCGCTTGTGGCTTCTAAATGACAGGAAGAATGAACATAGCTCTGATAATCGCCGGAGGCTCCGGCACAAGAATGGGACAGGACATCCCGAAACAGTTCATCAATGTCCATGACAAGCCGGTGCTGATTTACACGCTCGAAGGGTTCCAGCGCCATCCGATGATTGACGCGATAGAGGTCGTGTGCATAGCGGGCTGGGAGAATGTCGTCCGCGCATACGCCAGCCAGTTCGGGATTGACAAGCTGCACTGGATTGTCACGGGGGGAACGACCGGACAGGAGTCTATACGCAACGGAGTCTATAACCTTGAGGGGAAATGCGCTGAGGAAGACATTGTCATCATACACGACGGAATACGACCGCTGATAGAGCCTGAAGTCCTTACGGACGTGATAAACAAGGCTCAGCAATACGGGAACGCGGTGACCTCGCTGCCCTACAACGAGCAGATTTTCGTCATAGACGAAGAGGATGAATCGACGACGACCAGATTCATACCTCGCGAGACTCTCCGGAGAGTTTCCACGCCTCAGGCATACAAGTTCGGCCTGCTTGACTCGAAATATCACGAGGCCTTCGAGAAGAACATCGGCATACACGGTTCCCACTACACGAACACCATGATGGTGGAACTCGGCGTGAGACTGCACTTTGCGGCCGGAAGCGACAAGAACATAAAGCTCACGACAAAGGACGACCTTGAACTTTTCAAGGGCTACCTGTCAAGGGAAAGAAACAACTGGCTTAAATGAGCGCCTATGCATCTTGACAAGAAACATCCGTTGTATCAGGAAGATATACGCAATGTCCTGTCGTCCGTGAACCTGTCGCGTGCCGAAGGAAAGTCGTTCCTCATCACCGGAGCGACGGGGCTACTGGGAACCCATCTCATAGATATCCTCATGTTGCTTGGGACCGTGAATGTGACCGCCGTCGGACGAAGCCGCGAAAAAGCGGCGGAACGCCTCGGTGAATACTTCGCCAACCATTTGTTCTCATTCATCGAACAGGATGTGCGCGACCCGTTCCCGGACGCCCTGAAGCCCGACTACATCATTCCGGCGGCGAGCAACACCCATCCGCTTGCCTACTCGCGCTTCCCGATAGAGACCGTTCTCATAAACGTCAAGGGAGCCGAGCACGCGCTTGAACTGGCTTCACGCTGCGGGGCGACGGTCCTCTATCCTTCGACGGTGGAGGTCTATGGGAACGCGACGGACGAGGGAGACTTTACGGAAGAAAGCAACGGCAGGCTCAACCTCTCGAACGCCCGCTCGTGCTACACCGAGTCAAAGCGTGTCTGCGAGGCACTTTGTCAGTCCTATATTGCAGAGAACGGCGTCAATGTGAAGATTGCCCGCCTCTCGCGGGTTTTCGGCCCGACCATGCTGCCGTCCGACAGCAAGGCTTCATCGCAGTTCATCCGCAAGGCCGTTGACGGGGAGGACATAGTGCTCAAGAGCCGGGGAGAACAGCTTTTTTCCTACACATACGCATCCGATGCCGCGGCGGCAATGCTGAAAGTTCTGCTCGACGGGGAAACCGGAACGGCCTACAACATCAGCAACCGCGCCTGCGACGTGCATCTGAAGGACTTCGCCGCCGTCTGCGCAGAGACCGCCGGCCGGAAAGTGGTCTTTGAACTGCCGTCCGACGCCGAATCCAAGGGCTTCAGCATAGCGACAAGAGCAGTGATGGACAACAGCCGCCTGCTCTCGCTCGGTTTCAAGCCGATGTACGGAATTCGCGCCGCGATTGAAAGGACGATACGAATCTTATCGTAAACCGAAACACTCACTTTACGGCTATTTTCCGATGAAGCGGCGTATAGTCGCGACGCTCCGCGTGTCCGTATCGGATTCGGCATCGGCAAACGCGCCCTTGTCCCACAGCTCGGAAAGCCTCCTGAGCGTTTCCGAACATTCCGGGGTCGAAGGGTCGAACTTGTCGAGGCGTCTGGCAATCTGCTTGTTCATGACGGGCCATTTGCAGTTCCGCGACCACAGCTCCATCTGATGTCCGTCCGCGCTTTCTTGATATGCCGAGAAAGAAATGTCGAGTCCTATGCACCAGCTCGTGATTTTCTTCATCCTCGAAGAACTCATGTCGATTGAGCCGAAGTTCGGATAATAGTAATAGAACGGAAGGTATGTTATTGTCAATGAAGGATTTTTCAGCATCACGGCGCTCCACCAGGGGAAATCCTCGAAAG
>CAVBPI010000028.1:12133-13433 GCA_963596955.1 bacterium
GGCCATTTGATTCCCTTCGGGTGCGAGAGTTCCGTGGCATGGGAATATATGTCGTCCGTCACATGAAAGTCTATCCTATCGACATTGAACCTTCGCCTGAAGCTCATAGGCCTGAAATCTATCGTGTCAAGCCCAAGCTTATGGCGAATCACCGTTATGTTCCTGTAGTTCGGGTCCTTGTACCATGAGACAATGTCCGTCCCGGTCTTCCGCGCAAGGGCTAATGAGATTTCAAATGTCTGAGGATGAATGAAATCGTCGGAATCGAGAAAGACGACATATTCCCCCGAAGCATTGCGCATCCCGGCATTCCTCGCGTCGCTCAAGCCCCCGTTAGGCTTATCGACAATCCTTATGCGGCTGTCCCTCTCGGCATAGCGCGCAAGTATCTCACGGCTTCGGTCGGGACTTCCGTCATTGACGCATATAGCCTCCCAGTCAGTGAATGTCTGCCCTATGACACAGTCGAGACAGCGTCCGATGTATTTCTCCACTTTATAGACAGGTATGATGACAGATATTCTCGGCATTGTCCAATCGTTTTTTCAGTCAAAAACTTCAATTTTAGCGTTGTGCGTGGCCCTTTTGTCCTCGGCCGGCACCTGCGTCCAGTTCTTCCCGTAGAGCGCAGTAAGGTAGCCGTTGACATCGGCCGGAGCGGAAAGGAGGTGTCCCTCAAACTCAATCTCAGACAAAGGCAGGAAGCACTTTGACGGGATGTTCACCTTGAAAGGAGAGCCATAGACATGACGCATCATGTCCCTCCTGCGGTAGAGACGGCTGCTCAGGCGGGCCAACGGCAGCATGAACTTCTCCCTGAAGAGGAAGAGCATATAGCCGCGCCTCGGGTGACCGAAGAGATAGCGCCGTCCCATCTTGCCGGAAATTTTCCTGCACCAGGAGCTGAATACGGGAGTTATGTCCGGGGAGAATATGAAAATATCTACCTGCAAGCCCTGCATATCACAGCCGGACGAAGCGGGATGATCCTCAATGAACCTGCTGTGCCGGTCCTGCAGTCTGTACCATGGCCATCTGAATCCCTTATCTATCCCGATGCACTGTATGGCGAACCGGTCGTTCGGGTGTTCAATCATATACGCCTTGAACTTCTCCGCATCTTCGGGAAACATCCCTATGTCCATATCGTCGTCCCACGGGATGAATCCGCCGTGTCTGGCCGCACCGAGGAGGGTGCCGCCGTCAAGCCAATAGCGGATGCCGTTTTCCTTGCAGACCCTGTCGATGAACAGAATCATCTCAAGCATTCTCATCTGGGCCTTTCTCAAGACCGAACCTT
>CAVBPI010000029.1:0-3288 GCA_963596955.1 bacterium
GGACGGAAGTGTGTGCCATACCGGGGCGTGAGACGCAGCCTCCCTGAAGGATGCTGGTGCCGTACATGACTATCGGGCTGCCGCTGCGCGGACTGTCGATTTTCGGAAATCCGATTGCCGCGTTCTCGTCAATTCCGATTTCGATGCTGTCAACCCCGTCATAGAGCGAAAGATAGAGCATATATTCGCGTTCCTCGCGATTCATGTTCGCGACCATCGTCGCCTCGTTGTTTTTGCCCTGCGGCCTTCCGCTTCCGGCGAATCGCCATGTCCCGTCGTTCAGAAAATAGAGGTCCAGTCCCTTAACCCCGGTGTCGGTCATGTGGTTCATGTGGTTGTCGAAAGTGGAGACCCATCTTGCCTTGATGAAAGGGGAGTCGCTTCTGAAACGGATATACAGACCGGCGCTTTGCTGACCGAGATACCAGACCGGCTCACGGCAGATTCCTTTTAGGCTGGAGGGAAGCCTCCGGTAGCGCCCTTCCGTGTCGTCGCTTGCCTTGCCGAACAGCGGGAAGTTCGCTCCGTCATAGTATGAAACGCCCTCTTCCGTCTTTGACGGTGACACTGTCTGTGCCGACACGCGCCCGGATAAAATAAGCGAGCAAACGGTCAGTGCGGCCGTGAGCATTATTTTTCTCATGCTGTAAACTCTATGATGCGTAGTTTGTTCGTAAATGGGATTGCGGTGTGGGATGGCTGTGGCGTGTAATTGCTAACTACAGCAGCCCTAAAAGCCGGCTGCGGGAGAGCATGCAGGCTCCTACCGGGCCGCCTTTCTTGCCGAGCTTCGAGAACTTGATTGCGGTGTCCTTGCTGACGATGATGAGGGAGTGCCTGTTGATTGCGCTCTTGATGGGGAGCATCAGGTAGTCCTTGGCGATGGCGAGGCGGCCTCCGATGACAACGAGTTCCGGATTGAAGATGTTGATGAGACCGGCGATGGCACGTCCGAGCACGCTTCCGATTTCCTCCACGCACTCGATGGCGAGCATATCCTCCTCCATAAGCGCCTCAAGGATGTCCTCGATGTCGATGTCCTCAGGATTCGGAAACTTCGCCGAGAGCGACGACACCTTTCCCTCCTTCATCTTCTCCACGAAAATCCTGTGAAGCGCCGAGCCTGACGCCCCCGTTTCGAGGCATCCGATTTTTCCGCACTGGCAGATCTGGCCGTTGTCCATCATCGGGAAATGTCCTATCTCGCCCGAGAATCCCGACTTGCCGTAGGAAAGTTTTCCGTCGATGATCATCCCCATGCCGAGACCCCAGCTCAGGTTGATGAAAAGCATATTCTTCTCGTTGTTCGCCTCTCCGCAGATGTATTCTCCGTAGGCCATGGCACGCGAGTCGTTCTCGATGAATACGGGAACGCCGAGCACGTTCTCAAGCACCTGTGACAGAGGCTTGTCCTCGCCGAGGAAGTAGGAGAAACTGTAGCCCGTCTCGTGGTTCACGCGCCCCGTTAGATTGATTCCGTATGCCAGAACCTTGTCCTGCGCGAGCCCTAGTGTCGCCACGTGCTCCTGAAGCATCTTTGCAAGACTGCGCAGCGACTCCTCCGTGCCTTCGAGTACGAAAGGTATGTCCTCGTGGTAATCGACAATCTTTCCCTTGAAGTTCGTCACCGCCACGCTGACATGATGCCGCCGGACATCCGCTCCCACGAAATAACCAGCCGACTGGCTCAGTCCGAATATGCTCGGCCGCCGCCCTCCGGAAGTCCCGGTCTTTCCAAGGTCCTCAAGAAACCCGTCCTCAATCAGTTCCCCGATGAGTCGCGTGACCGTTGGGATGCTTGTGTTCAGTTCCTTGCTGAGCTCCGCTATGCTGAAATCCCCGTCATTGATGCAGAGTCCCAGAATCTTCTGCTTCATGACCCCGCTCTTGCCTTCTATGTTATTGAGAAATGTCTTCATCTTTTTATACAAATATTTTTATGATTACAACTTATGGATTTGAATAAGATTTTGGAGGCTAGATTCATTTTTGAAGAAGGAGCATACCTGGCGTATGTGACTGATGAAAAAATGAATATAGACCCAAAAGATATTCAAATCTTAAACCGTATGGCGCAGCCGCCGCTTTGGGCAAGCTTCAATGTGAGACTGTCGCGTGAACAAACCTCGCGCTCTGAATACTCAAACGCCGTAGGGTTGCTCTTCCAGTCGGCATCCGCCCCGTCTGCATAAATCAGCGCCGTGTAGGTCCTGCCATCCTCAAGAAAATCGAGCGGAACCTCAATCGTCCGCGCCTCCTCGTCCGTGACCGCCCCGAGATACCAGTCCCCGGAATGCCTGTCCTTGCGCACGGTCACGATGTAGTTCCCGATGACCGCCTGCGGAGTGCGGCTCTCCTCCCAATCGACAGGCACGTCCTTTATGAAATCGAACGCCTTGTGACCCCGGTAGGCCTCGGGAGCGTCGGATGCCATCTGGAGCGGACTGTAAATCGTCACATACTGCGCCAGCTGCTTGCAGAGGGTCGTCTGCACACGGCAGAACGGATAGTTCGGGTTCGTGAAGTCGAAGGTTCCGAAGGTGTAGTCGGACGGTCCGGCAAGCCCGCGGATGAATGGAATCACCGTCGAATGCTCCGGTTTGTTTCCTCCGTCAGGCTCCCAGGCGTCGTGCTCCTGTCCCCGGATTGCCTCGTGGGTCATGAGGTTCGGCCATGTCCTTCCCACTCCGGTCGGCACAACAGGCTCGTGCTCGTCGATGCAAATCTGATACTCCGCGGCCTTCTCGACGATTGCGTGCAGCCTGTTCACGCCATACTGCCCGTCATGCTCCTCCTTGCCGTCCATCAGCAGGTTCACGTTGCCCGTCTTGACATAGTGCATCCCATATTTATGATACAGCGAGTAGGCCTCGTCAATCTGCGATAAATAGTGCTCGGTGTTCGCCGCAGTCTCGTTGTGGATAATCATCTGCACGCCCTTGGACGCGGCATATCTCATCACGGCGTCAAAGTCGTAGTCCGGATAGGCCTTCACGAAGTCGAAGCCCGTGCTGTTCTTCATCCAGTTCCCGTCCCAGCCGATGTTCCATCCCTCCACGAGCACTCCGCCGATTCCGTTCTCCGAGGCGAAGTCGATATATTCCTTTGTCCTTTCCGTCGTCGCCCCGTGTCTCGGCCCGTAGTACCATGTATGGAAATCCTTGTGCAGAGTCCACCATATTCCTATATATTTCGACGGACGAATCCAGCTCGTGTCCTCTATTTTGCACGGCTCGTTGAGGTTGAGCATAATCCTCGACTCCTGAAGCCCGCCTGGTGTCCCGGCAA
>CAVBPI010000029.1:3298-4484 GCA_963596955.1 bacterium
GCGCGGCCTCGTGAATCGCGTAAAAGCGTCCGTCGGAACCCTCGATTGTGAAAGGGGTGTATGCCGTGTCAATCTGCGTGAACGGGGTCTTCTGGCCGTAGCCCTCGTAGTAAGGGTCGCGCCTGCTTATCCACCATGCCTCGTGCTCTCCGGCGAACGAAAACTCCGTCAGCTCGTCCATAATCACCGTCTCACCCTCGTCCGGGAACTCGTACCTGAATCCGAAACCGTCGTCGAAAACTCTGACTCTAAGGTTAAGATGCTGCCCGTCAGCCTTTTCCATGCTCACGAGCATCTCGTTGTGGCAGTCGCGGACGAAACGGGACTCTCCCCAGACCTGCTCCCATGTCGTGTCTGCGGAAGCGCGTTCAACCCCGCTGAGCCTGAATCCTTCCGCGAGGTCTTTGCCGTCGGCGAGAATGAACCCGAGCGCGGAGTTGTCGAGGATTGGCTGCCCGTCCTTGCTGACGCTGTAGTGCGGCGCCCCCTTCCCGTCAAGCGCGACTCTGAATGAAATGCTTCCGTCCGGCGACTTTACCTCCGTTCTGCCGCATGACGCGAGAAAAATCGTGCACAATGCCGCCGCTGATGCTAATGTCTTGAATCTCATGGTGTAGATATTCGATGCGAATTGATAAATATTGAATCGGATTGCTGCGAATAACTGAAAAATTTTACTAATATTGCGACAAAAATTCAGAAATATGATGTCGATGAAAAGATTTGCCCTGTTCGGAATCATCTCCGTTCTCCTGTTCACCTCGTGCCGTCCGTCCGATGACGACAGGACTGTGCGTGAACTCGCGAAAAGGATAATTCCGGAATATGAGAAAAGCTTCGTGTTCAATGTCGTCGAAGACACTGTGCAGTACTATGAAATCGAGTCCGTTGGCGACAGGATTGTGATTCGCGGAGACTGTTCCAACTCAGTCGCCGTCGGTCTGAACCGCTACCTTAATGACTGGTGTATGACGACGGTCTCGTGGTACGCCGACGACCCTGTGGAGATGCCTTCCGTGCTTCCGGAAGTCGAGTCTCCGGTGCGCGTGGAATCCCGCACGGACAACCGTTTCTTCTTGAACTACTGCACTTTCGGCTACACCATGCCGTGGTGGGAGTGGCGTGATTGGGAGCGGTTCATCGACTGGATGGCCCTGAACGGCGTGACCATGCCGCTTGCCATTAC
>CAVBPI010000029.1:4494-12675 GCA_963596955.1 bacterium
CCGGGCAGGAGGCCGTCTGGCAGAAGGTCTGGAGACGGCACGGCATGAGCGACGAGCAGATTCGCGCCTATTTCACCGGCCCGGCGCATCTTCCTTGGCATCGTATGTCCAACATTGACCGCTGGGAAGGGCCGCTTCCGCAGGAGTGGATAGATTCTCAGGCGGAGCTTCAGAAGAAGATTCTTGAACGCGAGCGCTCTCTCGGGATGACTCCTGTGCTTCCTGCATTCGCCGGTCATGTGCCTGCGGAACTGGCGCAGTCTCATCCCGACGCGAAGCTCATCCGCGTCAGCTATTGGGGTGGTTTTGCGGATGAGTACCGCTGCACTTTTCTTTCCCCGATGGATCCGCTGTTCTCGCAGATTCAGAGGGAGTTCATGGAGGAGCAGACGAGGATGTTCGGAACCGACCACATCTATGGCGTCGATCCTTTCAACGAGATTGACTCTCCGAGCTGGGATCCGCAGACTCTCGCCGACATGGCAAGGCACATCTACGGCTCCATGACGGCTTCCGACCCTGACGCGCTCTGGCTTCAGATGGGCTGGCTGTTCTACGCCGACCCGACCCACTGGACTTCGGAGAACATCCACGCCTATCTCACGGCCGTTCCCGAAGGACGCATGATTCTTCTCGACTACTACTGCGAGTTCACGCAAATCTGGACGCAGACCGAAAGTTTCTACGGGCAGCCGTACATCTGGTGCTACCTCGGCAATTTCGGCGGCAACACCATGCTTTCCGGCAACTTCCGCACGGTCGGCGAAAGGATTGAGGACACGTTCGCCAACGGCGGCGACAATCTCTGGGGCGTAGGTTCCACTCTCGAAGGCTTCGGGGTGAACCAGTTCATGTATGAATATGTCCTTGGCAAGGCTTGGAAAACGGGTGTCTCCGACTCCGAGTGGGTGGAGCGGCTTGCCGACCGCCATGCGGGAAAACTCGACGAGGCCGTGCGGCTGGCGTGGAAGAAACTGATTGACAGGGTGTATGTGGATTATTCCATCACTGGGCAGGCGACCCTCACCAACGCCCACCCGTGCCTTGAGGGCAACTGGCTCTGGACTACAAGGCCGGGCAGGAGCTGGAGCGTGGATGACATTATGAGCGCGTGGGAAACTCTCGCGCAGTCGGATTCTGAACGCGACACCTACCTCTTCGACCTCGTGAACATAGGCCGTCAGGCTCTCGGAGATCTCTTCCTCGATGTCAGAGACGAGTTCACGGCCGCCTACCGTTCGGGGAACCTCGCGCTTGCCCGCAAGAAGGGAGTCGAGATGACCGACATACTTGACGACATGGACCGGCTGCTTGCCTGCCACAGGGAGTTCCGGCTCAGTTCTTGGCTTGAACCTGCCCGCAGGCTTGCCGGTGACGACGCTGCCCTTGCGGACTATTACGAGCGCAACGCCAAGGTGCTCATCAGCGTCTGGGGTGACAGCTATCACCTCACGGACTACGCGAACCGCTCGCTTTCCGGCTTCGTCTTTTCCTACTATCGTGTGAGATGGATGATGTTCCTTCAGGAAATTCTTGGCTGCATGAAAACAGGCAAGGCATTCGACCAGAAGGCATTTGATGAGCGCATCTACGACTTTGAGCGTCAGTGGCCCGACACAGCCACCTATCCCGCCCGCACACCGGAGGATGCGCGGCAGGTCACCAAGGAACTTCTTGAAAAATATGTGAAATAAAAAACGGGGCAAACGCCCCGTTTTTTATTTCATCTCGCTGATTACGATAGAGGTAACAACCTTGCGCTCAACAATGCTCTCCGAAGTCCCCGAATCGCTCGGCCTGTTGAGCACCGCCCCGTCCTTTCCGACCATCGCCGACGAGCCTCCTCCGTCAAAGTTCATGGCATCGACCGCGCCGAGACTTATGAACTTGTCAGCAAGCTCGGCGAGCGTGAATCCCGCGCTGCCCCTCATGTTCCTTCCGTCGCAGACAATCAGAATAAGTTTGTTGTCAGCCGTGATTCCCGCTCCGGTTCTCGGCTGCCGCGACGTGCCCGCCGTTCCTCCGCTGTCAAGAACCTCTTTCCAGTAGTTCTCCACGGCCACGTTCACTCCGTTCTGCACAAGCCTCGGTCCTCCTCCGAGCGCATTCACCGGACTCCATAGCTCAGCTCCGGCTGTCTCCGCAGTCGGCGGCTCGCTCATGAAGGTCTTGGTCTTCTCGTTGTTCCCGAGCGCGGACGGATAGGCATAGAACTTCCGGAACGACGGATCCGGCTGATAGACCCAGCGGATTTCGAGGCGGCCATCCTCCAGCTGCCCCAGCGCTGAGCGCACGGGATAGACGGTTGCCTCATATTTCTCGTCATTCGGCCAGTTCATGCTTCCCCAGCCGGTTGCCTTGACGTTGCCGCCGGTGATGCAGAGTCCGACGGAGTTCGTGCCGGCGAAATAGCCGCCGTTGATGACGACGCAGGCTTTCTCCGTTTTGCTTCCGAACTCGGCATAGACTGTGGAAGGCGTTTTCTTCGGCACTGTGTAATAAGGAGTGAAGCGGAGATTCGGATTCGCCTTGAAGTCTATCGTCGCCACGAAGCCGAGGCATTTCTTGCCTCCTCCAAGGTCATCCTCAAATTCCACGACGCTCACGCCCTTGGGGTAGTCTCCAGTCCATTCCTCCTCTCCTCCCGGCTTTTCCTGATTGTTGCCGTCTCCCTGTTCCGTGTCATTTTTCGGATTGTCGGGAGTTTTTGCGCAACCTGCAATGCTTATAAGTGTCGCTGCAAAAGCACAAAAGAGCATATTTTTCGTTCTCATTCTTAAAATATTTTAATAATTATGGCTGCAAATATATGCAATTTTACGATAAAACCGATTGCAAAATAATTTTTATTGTATAACTTTGCATCAAATGTTTCGGGCTCAACCCCGTCATTTTTATTGTGAAATTACTTTTATCTTACGTTTTTTGCAATGAAACACAGTAGCATACAAAGGCTTGTTCTCGCTTTTGCGACGTCGCTATGTTTCGTCCTGGCTTTCCCGTCGGTCGCTTCAGGTCAGTCCATGACCGTGTCCGGCACGGTGAACGGCAGCTCCGGTCCTGAAGTCGGAGCCGTCGTGACCGTAGTGGGGGGGGTAGTAATGCCATAACAGACCAGGACGGACACTATTCCCTGTCTGTTCCTGACGGAAATTCGGTTCTCCTCTTTTCGCTTCTCGGCTACAGTGACCAGCAGGTTCCTGTGCAGGGGCGTTCCGTCGTGAATGTCCGCCTTGAGGAGGAACACACCGCGCTCGACGAGGTCGTGGTCATCGGCTACGGTACGCAACGCAAGGAATTCGTCGTTGGCTCCGTCTCACAGGTCTCAAGCAAGGACCTGCTCAAGGCACCTGTCAGCAACGTGCAGAATATGCTCGCCGGCCGTCTTTCCGGAATGACTTCCATCCAGAAGACCGGAACTCCGGGCGACGATTCCGCCAACCTGCTTGTCAGAGGATACTCCACCTTCAACGACTCCAGCCCTCTGATGCTGGTCGATGGCGTGGAGATGCCGATGTTCCAGCTGAATCCTAACGACATCGCGTCCGTGACCGTCCTCAAGGATGCCGCGACCGCAGCGATTTATGGCGTGAAGGCGGCGAACGGCGTCATACTCGTCACCACCAAGTCCGGCTCACAGGGCAGGTCGAGCATCAGCTACGACGGTTCCGTCACCTTCGACACCAACACCGCCATGCCAAAGATGCTCAACGCCGAGGATTACATCTATTGGCACAACCTTGCGCGTACCCTCGACGGACAGACCCCTTACTGGACTGACGAGCACATCGCCCGTCTCAAGGAAAAGGGACTGTATGGGGAAACCGACTGGCTCTCGCAGATTTACAAGAAGTTCGGCTTCACGCAGAACCACAACATCTCCGCCACCGGAGGCAACGAGCGCGTCCGCTACTATGCCAGCATCGGCTACAACGGGCAGGACGGAATCCTCCGCAACACCGACTACACGCGCTACAACTTCCGCGCGAACGTCGAGGCCAACCTCGCGCAGAACCTCGACTTCATGATAAACGTCAGCGGCTCCCACTCCGACAGGCACTGGCCGGGTCTCGGCATCGGCGCACAGTCCGAGTTCAGTCCCATCACGCAGGCTTTCTATGCCCTGCCGATGCTCGCCGCGGAGTATGACGGACTGCCTCTCGGTTACTTCAACGGGGTCTATACCTACAGCCCTGTGGCCGCGCTCAACTCCGGCTATCAGCACCAGCGCCGCTGGAACGCGGAGGTGCGCTCTTCGCTCTCCTACAAGTTCGACGCGATAAAGCCTCTTCAGGGTCTCAAGGCATCGGTGTTCTTCGCCTACAACTTCGGCTATACCCTCGACAACAACTTCCTTGAGACCTACCAGCTCTACCGCTACAACCCTCTTAACGAGTCTCTTGCCCAGACAACCGTTTCCGGCATCCCTGAGAGCAACTTCAACAAGGCCCATTCGAGCGGATTCCAGATGACCATACGCCCTCAGCTCAACTACGAACGCGAGTTCGCCGGCAGGCACACCGTCACGGGACTCTTCCTTTTCGAGCGCTACTACAGCCACGGCGACACGATGACCGGCTACAAGAAGGGCTATTTCAGCAACTATCCGGTCGATATTTCCATGGGTATGGAAAACCAGTCCCCGTATGTCACCGGCTCGTACAACGACAAGGGAATGGCGAGTTTCGCCGGAAAGCTTGGTTATGCCTACGCGAAGAGATATATGGTAGAGGCCACGCTCCGTGCCGACGCCTCCTATAAGTTCGCCCCTAAGAACAGGTGGGGATATTTCCCTTCCGTGGCTCTTGGCTGGGTGCTTTCCGAAGAAAGTTTCCTCAAGGACAAGACCACTTGGCTTGACTGGCTAAAGCTCCGCGCCTCCTTCGGAATCCTCGGCTCGGACGACACCGACCCTTTCCTCTATCTCCAGACCTATAAGGTGTCAAGCTATCCGATTGTCATCGGTGGACAGGCTCAGAGCGCCTTCTACACGACCGGATATGTCTATGACAACCTCACATGGTCACGCACGAACACGTGGAACGTGGGCTTCGAGACCCGTATGTTCCGCAACCGTCTCTCCCTTGAGTTCGACTGGTTCTATAAGCTGACCACGAGAATCCTTGAAAACGAGAGCGGCGGCTCCACCTACGCGCCTTCCCTCGGCGGCAACAACCCTATCTGGGTGAACTCCGGTTCGGTTGACAACCGAGGATTCGACATGACCGTGAAATGGGGCGACAGGTTCTCAAGCGGCTGGTCCTACGGCCTCACCGGCATACTCTCATGGTCGCGCAACCGCGTGCTCCAGAAGAAGATTTCCGACAATCATCCGTCTTACCGCGCGGTTCTCGGAGAGCCTATCGGCACTCTCTACGGCTTCCGTTCCCTCGGTCTTTTCCAGACGCAGGAGCAGGTCGATAACTATCCTACGGCGCCGTCAGGCTCGGCTGCATTGGGTGAAATCATGTATGAGGACATCAACGGCGACGGAAAGATTGAGCGCGACGCGGACTTCGTGAAAATCGGCCGCTCGTCCGTTCCTGAGATGGTATTTTCGCTCAACCTTGAGGTGGGCTGGAAGGGGCTCAACCTCTCGGCGCTCCTTCAGGGCGCGACCCTCTGCAACTACTCTCTCACGGGAACCTACAACAATGGTAACTCCGACAACACCATGTACACCCGTCCGTTCTACGGCAGCGGCAATGCCCCGTACTACCTCGTGGAGAACTCGTGGCGGCCGGACAAGACCGACGCCAAATATCCTCGCCTGCGCTCGGCCTATAACGCCAACAACGCATGGGCGTCATCGTTCTGGGTCATCGACGGTTCCTACATGAGGCTCAAGAACCTCCAGCTGAGCTACACCCTCCCGGAGAAGCTTTTCAGCAAGAACTCTTTCCTCCAGAACGTCATGGTCTATGTCGCCGGAACGAACCTGCTGACATTCAGCGGATTCAAGTACATCGATCCCGAGAACCCTGGTCTGAACAACGGCTACTATCCTCAGCAGAAGACCTACAGCGTCGGTCTCAAGCTCACTTTCTAAAGGAGAAGGAAATATGAAAAGAACATTGAAATACATTACTCTCGCCTCCGTTGCGGGAATGCTCGCGACCTCCTGCGACAAGGTTCTCAACATCAATCCGTCGGACCGTTTCTCTGACGCGACGGTTTGGGCAAGCGAGACTTCGGTCGATCAGTATGTCTATGGATTCTATGGATTCCTGAAGGAATCGACGGAAATCTTCGACGGGAATATGGGCCAGTTCACGGATGCCTATTCGGACATCATCAAGTCGTCCTCGTGGGATCAGTATAATCATACCTACAACAGGACGCTGCTTGAGGCCTCTGCCATAAACTCCGACGATGCCGGCCCGTTCGCCTGCTGGACGGGCGACTCCGGGTGCTACAATAGAATCCGTCGTCACAATGAGTTCCTTCGCGACGCCCCGTCTCATGTTGGCACTTTCGGCGAGGACTTCATAAACATCCGTACCGCAGAGGTTCGCTTCATAAGAGCCTTCGCCTACTACAGGCTCATCCGCGTCTATGGCGGCGTGATTCTCAGAACAGAGGTTGACGGCCCCGAGCAGAACGACAAGGCCCGTTCAAGCGAGACGGACTCGTGGAAGCAGGTCATCGAAGACCTCAAGTTTGCGGGCAAATACCTCCCCGTGTCGTGGGACGGCAACGGGCGCGTGACCAAGGCGGCTGCCTACGGAATGCTCTCCCGTGCGGCTCTCTATGCCGGTGACTGGCAGCTCGTCACCGAGGTGGCCGACTCCTGTGTGAAGTACGGCGCAAGGCTGTCCCTCGACGCCGACGGCGGCTATGCCGGGGTCTTCGCGGAGAGGACGAATCCGGAGAACCTGCTCACAATCGCCTTCCTTCCGGGCTACTACGGACAGGGCGTGACGCACCGCGCGGATGTTTTCTTCCGTCCGGTAGGCGACGGCAAGTACCACAGCAACTCGACCGTCTATGGAGCCTTCGGCCCGACGAGCGAACTTGTCGATTCCTACGAGATGGCGGACGGCAGCGAGTTTTCTTGGACGACACACGGCGATGCACCATATACTGGACGCGAGCCGCGCTTCTATGCCTCCATTCTCTACAATGGCGCCGACTGGGAAGGCCGCAAGATTGAGACATTCGTGGGAGGCGAGGACGGAATCTCCGATTTCCAGATGCAGGGCACAGCGTCCTCCTCTGTGACCGGCTATTATCTCAAGAAATGGATTACCGAGGATGACAAGACTTGGGACAAGAACTCAAGTTCGCATTTCGCGATTATGATACGCTACGCCGAGGTTCTTCTCAACACCGCCGAGGCATATGCCGAACTCGGAAACCTCACCAAGGCGCTTGAATGCCTGAACGCTGTCCGCTCAAGGGTAGGGCTTCCTGCAAGGGCTGCCGCGAACAAGGACGAGTTCATGAAGTTTCTCCGTCACGAGAGGATGGTCGAGCTTGCCGGCGAGGGCTTCCGCTACTGGGACCTGCGCCGCTGGAAGATGGCCAACGACTATGACAAGGACGGCAAGAACAGCTATATAGACGGCACTCAGGTTCATGGCGTGAAAATCACCAAGGATGCCGAGAGCGGCGCTCTCACCTACACTCAGGTTGAGGTCGATGCCGGCAGGACGCGCCTGTTCTACGACCGCTTCTATCTCTTCTCGCTTCCGGTCACCGAGCGTTCCAACAACAAGGCGCTGAACGGGGTGAACAATCCGGGCTGGTAGAAAACCTTTAAATGAGAATGATTATGAAAATGAAGAATATACTGAAAGCATTGACCCTCGTCCTCTGCCTCCCGCTCGCGATGAACTGCGCGAAGCCGGGGGAGGAATATATCCACGAGGACAACAGCATACGCAGCATCTCCATCACGCCTGCGGACGGGAAATCAACGGCGACGGTTGCCGGGGAAATCACCGCCGTCGATGAGGCTGCGGGTACCTATAATATTGAATTCCCGATTCCGAGGGCATTGCGTACAACCTTTGACCTGACTCAGCTCAAGGTGAGGGCGACCGTCGGCTACGACGTGAAGATTACCCCGTCGCTCAGCGGCATCAAGGATCTGAGCAATCCCTACGAGATTTCTGTTGAGGCCACGCAGACCGGGAATGTCCGGAAATATACGCTTCAGGCCTACTATCTCCGGTAATT
>CAVBPI010000029.1:12832-13409 GCA_963596955.1 bacterium
ATTTTTTGCCTTTATGGCAGCTGTTTCCCTTGCGGCGGCTTTCACGGCCTGCAACAAGGAGGAAAAACCTGATGAAGAGAAGCCTGCGGCCAAGAGCACTGAGGCCAAGATTCTCAAGTTTGACGTGACCGGAGTCGGCACGAACGGCGAGACTACCATTGAGGGTGCTGTCTTCGAGAAAGAGAAGACCGTCGAGCTTTCATATCTCCCGGAAACTCTTGCTGCCATTCAGGCTGCAACTAAGGTGGAGTATCAGATTTCGGAGAAGGCTACCATCGCCCCTGACCCTGCTACAGTGAAGGATTTCACCGTTGAGGGCGGAGTCAAATTCACCGTGACCGCCGAGGACGGAACGACTACGGTTGAATACACCGTTGTTGCGGCGGCCGCCAAGTTTAATGTCAAGACTAATGAAATTTGGAACAAGACTTACGGCGACCTTGGAGTTGCCGCTCGTGCATATCCTCTTTGCGGAATCGCATTCACCGGACGCAACTTCGCGATGGCTGACGGTCAGGTGTATGACCTTGACGGAAACAAGGTCGGCAAGCTGAACTTTGAAGGCGTTCCTACCGCA
>CAVBPI010000030.1:0-4206 GCA_963596955.1 bacterium
AAGCCTTTCGGCTCGCTCAACTCTCCTGAGCACCACACCGCCGCCCGTCAGATTGGCGCCGACGGCATCGTGCTCCTCAAAAATGACGCTCCTTCCGGCGGGGTTAAGGTGCTTCCGGTAGAGCTTGCTTCCACTAAGAAGATTCTGGTGGTGGGCGAGAATGCCCTGAAGATGATGACAGTCGGCGGAGGCTCGTCTTCGCTCAAGGTTCAGCACGAGGTCTCTCCGCTTGAGGGAGTGCTTGCAGCTGTCGGCGACAAGGCCGAGGTCGTTTATGAAAGGGGATATGTAGGAAGCGCTTCCAACGAATATAATGGAGTGACTACCGGTCAGGACTTGTCCGAGTCCCGTTCGGCGGAGCAGCTGATTGCGGATGCCGTGAAGGCTGCCGCAGATGCCGATGTTGTTCTCTTCTTCGGAGGTCTGAACAAGGACGATCATCAGGACTGTGAGGGTGCCGACCGCAGGCAGTACAATCTCCCGTATGCTCAGGATAAGGTGATTGAGGCTCTTGCTGCCGCCAATCCGCGCCTTGCCGTGTGCCTTGTGGATGGAAATGCGGTCGCGATGCCGTGGGTTGAGGAAGTTCCGGCGATTCTCCAGTGCTGGTTCTGTGGCTCTCAGGCCGGAAACTCCATCGCTGACGTGGTCTTCGGAAAGGTCAATCCGAGCGGAAAGCTTCCGTTCACCTTCCCTGTGAAGATAGAGGATTCTCCGGCCCACGCGCTCGGTGTATATACCTGCGGGCCTGACGTGAAGTATGAGGAGGGTATATATGTAGGCTACCGCTGGTTCGAGAACCGCGATATCAAGCCTCTCTTCGCATTCGGACACGGCCTGAGCTACACGGAGTTTGAGTACAGCGACTTCAAGGCAAGTTCGACGGTCTCTGCGAACGGAACTCTGAAGGCTTCCGTGAAGGTGAAGAATGTCGGTTCCCGCGAGGGCAAGGAGGTCGTGCAGCTCTATGTCGGCGAGCATAACCCTGTTCTTGACCGTCCGGTGAAGGAACTCAAGGCGTTCGACAAAGTGAGCCTCGCTCCGGGGGAGACAAAGACTGTGTCGTTCGAGATTCCGGCATCGGACATCGCCTATTTCAACGAGGAGAAGCATGAGTGGGTTCTTGATGCCGCTCACGACTTTACGGTATATTTTGCCGCGGCGTCTGATGATGTGCGTGGAACTGTTAACTTTAGAACGAAATGAAAATGAAAAATTTATATAAATATTTGATAGCTCTGGCCGCCGTTGCAACTGTTTTGAACTTTTCCGCAGGGGCGCAGACTTGGTATGAGGGCGGGGACGCTAAGGCTCTGCTGAAGGAAGACATAACGAGGTGCACGAACCTGCATCATAACTATGAGGCTCCGGAGAAAATTGTTGATACGCCTGCTCCTAAGGGCTACAAGCCGTTCTATGTCAGCCACTACGGCCGTCACGGCAGCCGCTACCACTGGACGGACCGCTACATCACCCGCCCGCTTGCGGTCTTTGACTCGCTTTCTGCCCACGGGCTTCTCACGGAAGAGGGAGAGACTGTCCGTGCGGACCTCCGCGCCTATGCCCAGGCTCATGACGGGCAGGTCGGCTACCTGACCCACAAGGGGGCCGCGCAGCATCAGGCAATCGCGCACCGCCTCTATCAGCGCTGCCCCGAGGTCTTCAACCAGAAGGACAGAAACGAGGTCTATTGCACGGCGACCGCGGTTCAGCGCTGCATTCAGAGCATGGCCAACTTCGGCCTCCAGCTCGGCAGGGAAAACCCTAAGCTCGACATCACGATGGATGCCGGAGAGAGGTTCGCAAGGTACATCTGCGACACCAAGGGCGCAGGCGGAATCAACGCCCGCTCGGCGGAAATCATGGACTCGGTCCTCACCGTGAAGCTCGACCCGACAAGGCTGATGAACTCTTGGATGACGGACGGTGATGCCGCATTGAAGTACATGAAGGACGGCAATGCCCGCAAGCTCATCTATGATGTCTTCTGGGCCGGCGGAATAGGCCAGTGCCTCGACGTGGAGGTTCCTGACATCCTTCGCCATTTCACATTCGACGAGATTTATGCTCTCTGGGCATATAACGACACCTTCTATTACGATGAAATGTGCGGGACAATCGAGAACGAGAGAATCAAGGATATCATCGGCATCCGCATCCTCCGCGACATCGTCGAAAAGGCGGACGCCGCCGTTGAGGGCAACGACCACGCTGCGGACCTGCGCTTCGGTCACGACTCGGGCCTCTCACCGCTCCTGAGCCTCCTCCGTCTTGAGGGATTCGAGCAGGAAAAGCACCTCGGAACGGCATCTGACGGCACTTGGTACGGCTTTCAGGGCATGCCGATGGCCTCCAATCTCCAGATGATTTTCTACCGCAACAAGAAGGGTGACGTTCTCGTGAAGATCCTCCGCAACGAGGTCGAGACCACCATCCCGGCTCTCCCGACCGTCTCCGGCCCGTACTACAGCTGGCCTGTCCTCCGGGACTATCTGGTCAGTCTCATCAAATAAGTCATAATGCCGGGCAGTCATGAAAGGGCTGCCCGGTGTCTTATAGCTCCGGCATGAAACGACTCATTCTTACATCCGTAGTGGTTCTTCTCGTCTGCCTCCCGTCTTCGTCCCGGACGCTTTCCCCGCGCTGCCGGGAGCTGCTGGACTCGCTGATGATGAAGTTCGACAGCCTTGAGGTCTATGAGAACCGCAAGCTGGAACGCATAGGGAGGGAGAAGGATTTGTGCATGGGCAAGACGGGCGGCGCTCTTATGGACGCATGGCTCGATGTCGCCGGCGAATATCGTTCCTACGATTCCGATTCCACCATTCTTTATCTCGACAAGGTGAGGAAGTCCTCCATTGCCACCTCCGACAGCGGACACTACGCCGTCTCGGTAATCCGTCTTTCGAGGATAATGACGGTGCTCGGGTTCTTCAAGGAGAGTGAGGATATTCTCAAGACCATAGACCGTTCCTCGATGTCCCCGTCGCTGTGGGCGGAATATTATGAGGCCTTTTTAGGGCTTTACGGCGAACTCTATCACATAAACTCCGCGAGGGTCGATTTCGGCAAGACATACAGGCGGGAATACCTTGCATATATGGATTCCGTCGTGGCTGTTGCGCCGCCGGAGTCAGAGTACAGCCTGCGTGCGCGTGAAAAGAGGGCGTGGATCGAAAAGGACTATGCGGCGGCGCTGGAAATCAATGCCCGGAGAATAGAATTGGCGCAGGGCAGGCCTTCCGTGATGTCTCTGGCGAAATACGACAGATATGTCATATCCAGAAGCAGCGGCAATTTGTGGGATGAAGGGATTGAATGTCTGCTTGAGGCGGCAAACATTGACCTTGAGGAGTTCAATCAGGATGTCGGCTCATTCGCCCAGCTCGGCTACAAGCTGAAGAATGTGGTCGGCGTCGATGTTCTTGACAAGTTCTCCGACTATTCCTTTTCCTCGATGATGCGCTTCGGCTCCAAGACCAGAAAGATAAACGGCGTGGAGGCGATTGTGATTGCGGACAAGCTGTACCAGAAGCAGCTGATGGAACAGAAACGACAGCTCACGCTCTATCTGGTGCTCATATCGGTTCTTGCCGGGCTGCTTGTGCTCGCGGTGTTCTACACCGGGGTGCTTATAAAGAAAGGCCGCGTCCTGAACAGTCGGCTCGAACGTTCCAACCGCATTTCCAACAGCTGGCTCGCCGGTTTCTTCCAGCTCTACTCCTCCTACATCGACCGTCTCCTCGCTTTCCGCGGACGCATCAACACGAGCCTCCGGCGCGGCAACACCGACTATGTCATTGAACTCACGAACCCTTCCCGCGACATAACTAACGACGAACTCAAGCATATGTACGACAGCTTCGACTCGGCTTTTCTCGACATATTCCCGACCTTTGTCGAAGACTTCAACTCTCTTCTGAAGCCAGAGTGCCGCATAGTTCTCAAGGACAGCGAGAGGCTTAATACGGAACTCAGGATATTCGCGATGATTAAGCTCGGAGTGACCGAAAGCGCGAGGATTTCGGAGCTTCTGCACTACTCGATAAAGACCGTCTATAACAAGCGTTCGGGCATAAACGCGAAGCTCGCCGTGTCCAAGGAAAAGTTCGAGACAGTGCTCGGAGAACTATAAATTCCGCTAAAAATCTTAAAAATCCATTTCCCTGATTCATTTTGTCTGAATGAGGGAATGTGTTGATATTC
>CAVBPI010000030.1:4216-13393 GCA_963596955.1 bacterium
ATATAGTATTTCCCTGAACCGCGTCGCATTTCCTTTGGAAAAACTGGCGGCTGATTGTATTGATTTGATTCCTACTTTTGTGATGTGCACAAACGGGAGAGGCACGGAACTCCATGTCGTTCCCCTGAAAAAAAAACTAATAAACTATGTCACTCACGAAAGTCATGCAAACAGCAATCGCGGCACTTGTCGCCTTTCTCATCGCGGGATGTTCTCCAAAGGACGAAATCCCTGTCAATCCTTCCGTGTCTGCTCCGACGCGGGTAATGCTCAAGGAAAACGTAAATGTCTATCTCAAGGGAGTCAGCTCCGGCACTGCCTTCACCGTGGACTTCGGTGACGGAACCACAGTCGAGGCCGTCACTCCGGAACCTGCCGTACACCAATATACGGAAGGTGCGGACTATCAGATTAAGCTCACCTCTTCCGCAATCGAGGACTACAGCAAGCGGCTTCGCTGCTATCCTCTCGAAGCCCTGTCTTCCGCACAGCAGAACTTCAGGGACCCTTCCTACAAGAAGATTTGGGTGATGACCCACCGGGCTCACACCAATGACCCGTCAATTCCCGAGAACTCCGTTTCTTCGGTAGCCGCCGCCATCGCGTCCGGAGCCGAGGCTATCGAGTGCGACACCCAGCGCACCAAGGACGGCGAAATCGTAATCTGCCACGACCTTTCAATCAACAGAACCACCAACGGAACAGGCGACATCCCGAGTCTTACCCTCGCTGAAATCAAGTCCTACAGGCTGCTTGACCGCAACGGCAACGTCACCGACGAGACCATGCCGACACTTGAGGAGTTCCTGAAGGCCTGCCGCGGAAGAATCTATGTCGATATTGACTACTCTCCGCGCACGGCTTCCACTGCGGAGGTCATGCAGGTCGTCGCAAAGCTCGGAATGATGGAGCAGGTGTGGTTCTACTGCAACAGCGAGGAGAAAATCAAGGAAGTTCTCTCCATAAACCCGAATGCCCACGCCTACACATGGGCTACTCTTTACGAACCTCTGAAGGGGCTTGCAGGGCCTTATTTCGTGCAGTATTCCTACACGGGCGGAAGCAACACTCCGGTGGGTTCCGCCGTTCGCGACGGTATGCTCTGCTCCGTGATTTACCTTTCGGGCGCGAAGATTCCGGAATACGGCGTCAACGAGGATCAGATTACCGAACTTCTCGAACTCTATCCTGACGTGAAGATGATTATGACTGACTCTCCCGAGGCTCTCATAGAGTCGCTCGACCGTCGCGGACTTCGTTAGCCGTGTCATGACTGAAAGCATATAATTAACATTCAAAACTATCATTATGAACAAGTTAAAGTTCAGACTGTCATCGGTTCTGACCGTCATGGTGTCGTTGCTCTTGGGCACCGCTCTCTTCGCGCAGTCCGACGGGCTCGTGAGGGGCGTGGTCGTTGACTCGGACGGCGAGCCGGTCATTCAGGCCGGGGTTGTCGTCGCGGGAACGCAGACAGGAGTCGTGACTGACCTTGACGGAAAATTTGAAATAAGGGCGGCCAAAGGCTCCAGCCTTGAAATCTCTTCGGTAGGCTACAGGACTGCCCGGGTGTATGTCAGCGGGGGAGAACTCCGTGTCGTGCTTGAGGAGGAAAAGACCATCCTCGACGAGGTCGTCGTTGTCGGCTACGGCACTATGAAGCGCAAGGAAATGACCTCCGCAATCTCTCATGTGGGGGCGAAGGACTTCAGTTCGGTCAGCAGCCTCGACGCTTCTATGCTCATTCAGGGAAAGGTTTCCGGCGTGACCGTGTCCAACACTGCGGTCGCTGACCCCAACAACACAGGAAGCATCCAGATTCGAGGTGTGTCGTCACGCAGCGCCGGCAACGGTCCTTTCATCGTCGTTGACGGCGTGCCTGGCGGAGACCTCACCAACATCAACCCTGCCGATATCGAGTCTATTGATGTCCTCAAGGATGGTGCGGCATCGGCGATTTACGGAACGCGCGGAAGCAACGGTGTCATACTCGTGAACCTCAAGAAGGGAAGCAAGGACGGCAGCATCCACACTACCTACGGCGGAACGGTCACCCTCAACGCTCCGAAGAATGAGCTAGACATGATGACCGCCGAGCAGTACCGCGCCTACAGGACGGTGAACAACCCTCTCGACGACCTCGGCGCGAGCACAGACTGGTTCAAGGCCACGACAAGGCTCGGATTCAGCCACCTGCACACCCTCACGGTCTCCGGAGGCAATGCCAAGACAAACTACCGAGTGACGACGGACTACCGCTATGCCCGAGGCATCGACCTCAGTTCCGACCGCCGGGAATACGGTGCGCGTGCAGGAGTGAACCACACCACAAAAGGCGGTCTCTTCACGTTCACCGCGAACCTCACTCCGCGAATCATCAAGCGCAACAAGGCCACGGGCTCATATTCCTCTGTACTCGGAATAAACCCGACGGCTCCTATATATGACGAGACATCGTCGAACGGATATTACCATTTCCCGGCAGGCTCGAATTATTCCAACGTCGTCGAATCCATGACACAGATTACCAGCGACACGGAAATCAAGCTTCTCGAATGGAACGCAGGCGCACAGATAAACCTTCTTCCGCTCTTCACTCCTAAGCATCCCGACTACACGCTCACTTCAAAGGCGACGGTTTCGGGGTATGAGGTCGATAAGTTCGGCGGATATTTCGCGCCTTCGACGGTCTCGAAGCACCAGAACGATCAGATAAAGGGCGACGCCACAAGAAGTTTCGACAAACTGTCCAGACTCAACTTCGACTGGGTGACGAACTTCGGGGCGCAGTTTGGCGACCACAACATCCGCGCTATGTTCGGCTACAGCTGGTACTATTCCGTGTCTTCCGGAATGAGCGCGAACAACGCCGACTTCACCTCCGACGGACTCACCTACAACAACCTCGGCTCCGGCGAATGGGCAAAGGGCGAGGGTAGGACCTGCATGAGCTCCTACAAGAACGACAGCAAGCTCATATCCTTCTATGCCCGTGTGAACTACAACTGGAAGGAACGCTATCTTCTTTCCGTCTCCATGCGCCGTGAGGGCTCCTCAAAGTTCGGCGCAAGCCACAAGTGGGGAAATTTCCCGGCTGTTTCAGTGGGCTGGCGTCTTTCCGACGAACCGTTCATGAAGGGCGCGTCGTCATGGCTCAACGACCTCAAGTTCCGCTACGACTATGGTGTCACCGGCAACCAGGACTTCGGCAGTTACCAGTCCCTCGCGACCTACCGCGCATTCGGAAACTATCAGTACAACGGCGTCGGCTTCAATGTCTGGGGACCTTCCAAGAACGTGAACACCGACCTCCATTGGGAAAAGGGACACAACCAGAACATCGGTATCGACTTCTCGCTCCTTGACCACAGGCTCAGCGGTTCGCTCAACTACTTCATACGCAGGCAGTCCGACCTTCTCGGAGAGTACGACGTCTCAGTTCCGCCGCACCTTTTCTCAACGATTTACACCAATGTCGGAACCCTCCGCAACCGTGGATTCGAGTTCGACATCACCGTCGATGCCATAAGGAAAGACAGGTTCGGATGGAGCTTCACTCTCGTCGGGGCTACGAACGACAACCGTTTCATGAGCTTCTCCAACGACATCTATCAGGGTCAGAGCTACTACAATGTCTGCACGATGTCGAACCCGAACAACCCGGGCTACCTCCAGAGAATCGAGGAGGGGCAGCGAATCGGAAACTACTACACATGGCGGTATGCCGGAGTCGATAAGGCCGGGAACTGGCTCATATATGACCACAACGACAACATAATCCCGATTTCCGAAGGCTCCGAGGACGACAAGTGCGTCACGGGCAACGGACTTCCAAAGTTCACCGGGAGCATGACGCATAATTTCACGTGGCGTAACTTCGACCTCGCGGTGGCCTTCACCGGAGCGGCCGGATTCGACATCTTCAATGTCCATGACTTCTATTTCGGGCTTCAGGGTATGAGCGGTAACGTGCTCACCAAGGCATATTCAAAGAACGCGCACATAAAGACCGGACTCAACGTCATCACGGACTATTTCATCGAAAAAGGCGACTACCTGAAGCTCGACTATGTGACCCTCGGCTACACACTGCGTCTCAACCGCAAGTTCATCGACAGCTTCAGGGTCTATGGCACGGCAAGGAATCTCTACACGCTGACGCGCTTCGAGGGCGTGGATCCATCGACCTACGAGGTGAACGGGCTCACTCCGGGAACCTTCGGCGGCTCGTACAACTACTATCCTTCCGCCTTCCAGTTCATATTCGGAGTTCAGATAGGCTTCTAAAAACCTTCGCGAAACAATGGAGAAAATGAAAAATATCATAAGGTTTTCGGCTCTTGCAGCCGTAATTATAGGCGCGTCATCCTGCACGGATCTTGGCGAGAAGGTCTATGACCAGGTGATGTCGCAGAACTACTACAACACGAAGTCCGACGTGATTCAGGCCGTGTTCCGTCCTTTCGAGCATGCCTACTGCTCTGAATATGACGCATACGAACACGAGGAACTGACCGCCGACCAGTTCATCACCCCGACGAGGGGAACATGGTGGTACGACGGCGGACGCTGGGAGGTCCTGCACCGCCACACATGGACGGACATCGCGAGCGGATGGCCGTGGACAAAGGAATGGAATGCCTGCTACACCGGAATCGGCCAGTGCAATCTCGTGCTGGACGACCTCGCGAAGCTCGATCCCGCGAAGTTCGCCATGAGCGAGGAAGAGTTCGACGGCTTCAGGGGACAGCTCCGCACCATGAGGGCGTTCTTCTATCTCCGTCTGCTCAACACCTACCGGAACTGCATACTCACGACCACCTCTGACGAGGCCGTCAACAACCTCCCGGAGAACCGCGCACAGGTTGCGCCGAAGGTCCTGTTCGAGTTCATAGAAAGCGAACTCAAGGCCGGCGTGGATGACCTTCCCGTAAAGGTCGGCACTTCGGGGCCGGGCGCGACGCAGGGCTCGTTCACAAAGGGCGCTGCCGCCGCTCTTCTCGTGAGGCTCTACCTCAATGCCGAGAAATGGATAGGCGAGGACCGCTATGACGAGTGCATCGGGTGGTGCCGCAGGATTCGCGGAGGCGAGTTCGGCGAATACAGCCTTGCCGAGAACTGGTGGGAGCCGTTCGACTGGAACAACGAGACCTGCAATGAGGTCATCTTCGGCTTTCCGGGCTCCTACACGACAATCAGCTGGCACATGCAGAACACCTACCGCACCTTCTATGGCCGTACCATGCCTTACGGCTGTGCCAACTATCTCGACATCGAGGGCAACGGCGAGAGGAATCCCAAGTTCGCCCTCTCCCCGAGCTATGACAATCAGAACCCTCGTCAGCTTTTCGATTACAAATTAGGGATGCCGTCGCAGAAGTTCCTGAAATATGCCGGAGACAAGCGCTGGAAGCAGTACCGGAACACGAGCGTGAACTCACGCGAGGGTATGTTCTTCCTTGAGGGCAAGATTCCGAACAGGAAGACCGCTTCGGGCTATGCGATGAACCCTGACAATCAGTATGTTCTCTATCTCCGCGACCAGGTGGGTCAGTTTCTGAACAAGGCTGAGGAGGGAGTAGTCGCCGGCTCCGGGAAGGAGTCCAAACTCGGGAACGGGGACTTCAACTCGGGGCTCTTCTGCGTGAAATATCCGTTCTATTCCTTCACCGGTGGTTACTACATCGAGTCCGACCTCACGGAAATCCGTCTTGCGGAGATTTACTACTCCGAGGCCGAGGCACTTCTGCGTCAGGGAGACGCGGAGTCCGCAGGAAAGCTCCTCAACGAGGTACGCAAGCGCAACTACGAGAACTTCGACTCCTCGATTGCCTATCAGCCGGAGGGCAGCGTGAGGCTTGACCTCGACGAGATGCTTGACGAGTGGGGACGCGAGTTCATCGAGGAGGGGCGCCGCCGGACAGATCTCATCCGCTTCGGACGCTTCACCGAAGAGTGGTGGGACAAGCCCAAGGATGCGGACAGCCACTGCGAGATTTACCCTATTTCCCGCGAGGCTCTTGAGCAGAACAAGTATCTGAAGCAGAACCCGGGCTATCCGGACATCAACAGATAGAAACGGATTATTATTGACGATTCATAACCAGTGAAACTATGAATATAAGAAGAACATTTGCAGTGACGCTCGCCGCAGTTTCCATTCTCGGACTCGGCGCGTGTCAGAAGACATACCGGATGGTTCCGCCTCCGACAGCCGAGGAGCAGGACGACCTCGACGATGAGGACTTCTGGGGCAGCGACGACAGGATGATTTTTGTCACTCCATACGGTGACGGGGATATGGACGGAAGTTCATGGGACAACGCGCTCGATGCGGACGCTTTCATTTCCATGCTTTCGGATCGGACGGACTTGTCGAATACGACCGTCTGTGTCTCTGAAGGTGTGTATTATGTTTCCGGAGGCTCCGTTTTCGGCCCTGTCGTGAACAAGAACATACGCTCCGTAAAGGGCGGCTACAGCCAGTTCAGCACCGGGACAGACCTCTCCAAGCATGACCCTGCCACATACATCACCGTTCTCAGCGGCGACATCAACAAGAGCGGAAAGGCCGACGATGGCGACTGCGGGCTTATGACCGTGAACGGCGGGCATTCATCTTTCGAGGGGATAACTTTCCGTAATGGATATGTGAACGAGACGACGGCTTCCGCAAAGAAGAGCGGTTCCGGAATATATGTCGCCGGCGATGCCGACACATGGGTTGAGTTTGTTGGTTGCCGGTTTGAAGACTGCATCAATGCCGCTACCACCAGCGGATATGCCGGAGGCGGCGCCGCGTATGTGGTTTCAGGTCAGGCGCGCTTCAAGGGCTGCGAGTTCAGCGGCTGTTCCGGAACATCAAGGGGCGGAGCCATCAGGGGAAACGCCAACACTGCGGTGATTTTCCTCGACAGGTGCAGCGTCCACGGCAACAGTGTGGGCAGCGTATGGGGAACCGGAATACAGCTCTCCAACGGTACGGTCTGCATCAACAACACGACGCTCTGCGGCAATTCAGCCGGCAATCCGTCTCAGGCGGGTGAACTGAACGGGGGCGGTGCGATGCTCGTTCTCAACTCGACAATAATTTCCGGCGACAACACAGCGGCCATACGCTGCGAGTCAGCCCCTACGAGAGGTTCCATCATTGCCAACAGCATTGCCGTGAATGTCAATTCAAAGCCCGGTTTTCTTCTTAACGGGGACACCAAGAAGGCGACATCCGGCGGTCACAACATCTTCAGCTCCGTCAGCGGCAACAGTTTCGTGTCTTCACCTTCAGATGTGACGGCTGCTCCGAAAGGTCAGCTCACGGACGGTGTCTATGTCTGGGCTCCGGCGGATGTCACCCTGTCAAGCTATGCCACCGCTTCCGAGATTGAGGGCTATGCAAGGGAGTTCAGTCCCGACATCTGCGCCGGCATCGGAGCCGTGTTTGCCGACTGGTGCGACGGTTTCTCCGTCGATCAGAGAGGGGAGGAACGCAACCCGTCAAAGCTTCTTCCGGGAGCCTACGACACGAAGCTTGACGGTGCGGCGACTTCGGCGATTAAGTTCAGCGCATCCGCACGTCCGTTCGCTTCCGCACAGTCTTTCAGCTCGTTCGGGCTGATTCTGACAAACAGCGCGATTGCCGGCTATTCCTACAGCAAGGAGATGATTCTCAAGGACGGCAGTTGGCAGCCTTCCGACGGTGAAATGATGTTCTGGGACGGCAGGGGCACGGCCGTCAGTGTTCTCGCCTTCGCGCCTTATTCGACAGTCTCAGAAACTTCGGTCGATGTCGTTTGTCCGGCAAACCAGGGCAGTGAGGCATCGCTTGCCGCCGCCGACTTCGTGCTCTGCAAGGAAACCGTAAATCCTTCCACGGACCTCAAGGACGGGAAAATCTGTCTGAACATGAAGCATCTCAACGCACGTGTTGTCGTGAAAGTTACGATTGACGGCACGCCTGCCGCTTCGTCTCAGCTCACTTCTCTCAGCCTAGCCGGAATTAAGAATACCGGCGTCTGCGACTTCTCGGCTGCCGCTCCTGCGGTTGCCGCCACGGGTTCATCCGTAACAATGTCTCCTTTTGCCGGAACCGACAGCTACGAACTTCTCACTGTCCCTCAGACCGTTGAGGCCGGGACATTCTCGGTCAGAATGGGATGGAACAAGCGCCAATATGTCTGGACAAATTCGTCAGCATTTTCTCTTGAGGCGGGCAAGACTGCCGAGCTTACGGTGAACATATCCACGACAAAATCTTCCTTATCGGAGGACATTTCAATAATCATCAGATAGCAGGGAGGACAGAAAATGAAATTCAGAATATCATCATTCATTCTTATTGCGGCTGCGGCTCTCACCCTTTCGTCCTGCGAAAAGGAGCGTCTCCAGCCTACGCATGACAGCGACGACAGGGCGATACGCATAGTCCCGGAAATCGCTTCGGCATACACAAAATCCAATCCGATAACTTCGGGAAAGGAAACGGCGTTCAACGAGGGGGACATGATTGCCCTTCTCTGCGACGACGGACACGTCACTTTCAAACTGTCCGACAAGGGGTGGAAGCCTACGGACAACTACTATCTCCGCTGGGGCAGCGCTCCCGTGACCTACCGCGCGTTCTATCCGGCGACGGAGTCCTCGACGACTTTCGGAAACTTCGAGCTCCCGTCGGCGCAGCGCTCGCTGGACAAGATTGCGGCGGCTGACTACATGACCTGCACGGTTGAGGATGCGGTGAATCCCGGCAACGGCGAGCTTCATCTCAAGATGGAAAGGCAGATGGCGAAGGTTTCGTTTACGGTTTCCGGAATCGAGACCGGAGCCAAGGTTCAGGGCGTGAGAATATACACTTTCACAGGATTCTCCGAGGGCGTTCCGACGACTTCGCGTATGTATGTCAGTCCATACTCCGAGGCTCCTGAAGGCGGCGCAGCGGGACAGAACGGAACCACCTACACGGCCGTTGTCGTGCCCTCCGCTGCCGATGATTCACAGACTTTCCTTTCTCTCAATTACAAGGGACAGGAAATCAAGGTCAGCGGTGTTCCGCAGCTCAAGGCCGGCTTCGAGTACAGCTACGCTCTTGACATCGAGGGCTCAACAATATCTGTCGGCGAACCGGTCGTGTCCCCGTGGGAAGACGACACGGTCGTTCCGGGAGGTGATGCCTCAAAAGTG
>CAVBPI010000031.1:0-7587 GCA_963596955.1 bacterium
CGGCTGCACGCCGCTCTGCTGGAGCATCTGCACGGAGTGCTGGGTCGGCTTGGTCTTGAGTTCCTTGGCGGCCTTGAGGTAAGGCACGAGGGTAAGGTGTATCGTCACGCAGTCCTCCTCCGGGAGCTCCCACTGGAGCTGGCGCACGGCCTCGACGAAAGGATGCGACTCCATGTCGCCGACGGTCCCGCCGATTTCGGTGATGATGACGTCGTAGTCGCGGGTCTTCGCAAGCAGCATCATGCGGCGCTTGATCTCGTCGGTGATGTGAGGGACAATCTGCACGGTCTTTCCGAGATACGCGCCCTCGCGCTCCTTGCTGATGACGGTGTTGTAAATCTTGCCTGTGGTGACGTTGTTCGCCTTCGAGGTATAGACTCCGAGGAATCGCTCGTAGTGTCCGAGGTCAAGGTCGGTCTCCGCGCCGTCCTCAGTGACATAGCACTCGCCGTGCTCGTATGGGTTGAGCGTACCCGGGTCGATGTTGATGTAAGGGTCGAATTTCTGGATTGTTACCTTCAGACCCCGTGCCTGAAGAAGCTTTGCGAGAGATGCGGAAATGATTCCCTTTCCGAGGGACGATGCTACACCACCTGTGACGAAAACGTACTTTGTGTTCATAAATAGAGAAAAAAAAAACATCCGACGACCGTCGAAGTCCCGACTTCTAAAAAAGAAGCCCTGCCGGTAGTCTCCTACCAACAGGGGCACAAATTTACTCTTTTTTTCCGTTCCCGCCAAATAAAAGTGTAAAATCACTTCACTTCAGACGGATGCGCTGCCAGGTGGAGGGCCGGGTCGGAGAGGGAGAAGGCGGCGGTGCCGGACGGGGTGACGGCCTCGGCGTAGAGGCAGAGGTAGTCTCCGGAGACGGCATTGCCGAGCTCGCTCAAGGGTATGGCGATTTCCGTCACGGTGCCTCGGCGGCCGTCGGACGTCGCGCCGGATGCGGAGGCGGACACCGGGGAGAAGCGCTTGGCCTCAACCTTGCCTGCGGACGAGTCGATGCTGAGTATGCCGTATTTCCTTGAGCCTGAGGCGGCAAGGCGAAGATTCAGACGATGGTCGTGGCTGCCGGCGAATGCCGTTTCTACCAGAAGGTAGAGATTCTTGTCGTCGTGGCGGGCGCGGACGAGGGTTTCGTCGCCTTCACCGGAAGAAAGGTACAGAGCCTGAGCGCCGTCCCATTCCGAACCGTCGCCGTCAACGAGAGCTGGAGCGGCCGCCGCGTCAATGCGGTGGTTCAGCCAGAAACGCTCGACCTGAATGCCCTCGTCACAGTGCATGGCCGCGACCATGGTGCAGGGTCCGTCAACTTCGGTCCCGGCCCAGAAGCCCTTGCCCGGGAAGGCAAAAAACCAGTCCTCGCTCCATGTCGAGCCCACAGGGCACTGCCCCTCATGGTCAAGAACTTTGAACTTGAGAAGCTGCTCATAGGTACAGCTCAGCACGACCTCGCCTGAGGGGAAATTGCTGACATATCCACCGGCTCCCCTGAGCGCATTGGTGGCGCGCCGCGCCGGTCCCTCGCTGTTCTCCCCGAGGTCCTTCCAGTCAAGTCCGTCATTCCACACCACAGACATCATGCAGTAGCTCCGGCCCTGATTGCTTGCCGGAAGCTCCAGACGAGCCTCCAGAAAGCCCACCAGCGTCTTGCCGTCATTCAGCACGCGAAAGCTCGGCATCTGGTCGGTATAAATCCGAGTTCCGGTGTATTCGGTGTTCGGGCCGTCGTAGAAATACTTGAACTGACGGCTGACGCGGTATTTTTCACCCCAGCTGTAGCCGTTGTCCGTCGAAACCATAATGGAAGTTCCGGAATTGCGGCACTGCGGCGTTCCGTCCGTGAAATAGCACTGGATACGTCCGTCCGGCAGGACAAGCAGATAGGGTTCCCAGTTGCAGCCCTCATAGATATGATGCGGCTCTGACCATGTGCGGCCGTTGTCCTTGCTGCGGATTGTGCAGAGCCCCGATCCCATATTCTGCGAATAATGGTCCTGAGCGCGGTAAGAACATACGGCAAGTATCTCACCGTTCGGCAGCAGGGCCGCATCCATATTGACATATCTCCTGACATCCTTCTTTCCGTCTTCCAAAATCGGAAACTCCGGTTTGAAGAGCATCACAGGCTCGCTCCATTCCTTAAGATTCTGGCTTATGCTGCACCAGATGCGCGAGCCGTAACGCCCGCCGTGCCAGAACATTATGTATTCTCCCGAAGCCATCTTCTTCACCCTCGGATAGTTCGCGAAGTTGTTTTCCACGACATCGTCCTTCAGCAGCCACTTATGAGGCAGCACGACGTATGTTCCGGTCATCGGCTGCAGCACGCTCCACTGCTCCTCTCCGGCATGGGAATTCAGTTCCGGCCTTGCCGCCGAGGCAAGTTCCGAGGCAGTCGTAATCCTGACATCATGCGCATCCTCGTTTTCAGGCATCAATGCGGCGTTGCATGAGACCGCAAGCATAAGGAATGAAGTTGCAAGAGCCGAGGCTCCGCGAAGGATATTATCAAATGTATATTTCATATTTTCTTTAGAAATTTTTGAAGATTTCTTAATTTGCGAGTTTATTCTGACCTGTCGTCCTCACCCGAAGCCATGTTTCCGGCTTGTTCTTCACGACGTCGGAAAAACCGTCCTCAACGCCTCCGGAGGAAACGGAAGCACGGAACGCATATTCTCCGCACGCGCCGAGAGCGGATTTAGGAATGCGTATCTCTGCGACGAACCCGGGCACGCCGTCAATTGTCCGCCCCTGTCGGCACACGGTCTCAAGACCGGCAATGCTTCCAGCCTTGGCGCCGTCTCCGCATTCCACAAGCCCGCCGGCATTGACCACCGCACGGACCGTGAATCCGGATTTCATCTTCTTTGACGACGGGTTATGCAGGACACATTCCACATCCGCTCCGTCCGTGCAGCCGGAGACCTCAGCGAGTATGTATATGGACGACTCGTCCTGCGCGAATCGGAAAATTGCCTCCGCCGGGGAATCTGAGCCTATGAACAGAGCGTTGTCCGCATTCCATTCCGAGCCGTCACCGTCAAGGACAATGTCCTGAGATTCAGCATAAATGACATGATTCAGATAGGCCAGTCCGCACTGCAGGCCGTCCGCACAGTCCATGGTGTAGGCAAGGTGATGCGGGTCGAGCACGGAAGTGGAGGCATAGGTGCCGAGCTTTCTGAACGGGCGCAGCCATCCTGCCCCGCGTCCGTTGCCAGACCATGCCGACGAGTCTCCGAGCTTCATGCTCATCTGCCCGTCAGAGACTGCCGAAACGACTGTTTCTCCGGATGAAAATACAGAAAGACATGGAGAGCTTCCGTCAAATATCTTTTTCTTTTCTGCCGGGCCGCCGTCATCTCCCGTCAACGGATGTGGAGAGAATCCGTCCTGGAATATGCAATGGACAGTGCATTCCCCCGGAGTCCCCGGACCTCCCGGCTCGTCACATTCCTCGACAAGGACAGCAAGCCGCCCTCCGTCAGGCATAACTCTCACGCACGGGGCATAGCCGGTGTAGGTGCGGGCACCGCCGTTGTAATACTTGAACCTGCGGGAGACAGGAACCGGGGTCTTTGACCATGTGATGCCCTTGTCAAGGCTCTCAATCATCATCACGGACGTGCTGCCGTTGCTGCCATAGTCATTGAACCAGCACTGGATCCTGCCGTCTTCCGGAATCACGACAATGCGTGGATTTCGGGCGGAGCCTTCATAGATGCTTACGGCCTTGTCCCATGTGATGCCGTCACGGCTTCTCCGCATTGCTATCCCACAGCCCTTTTCTCTCGACCTGTCATTCCAATAGGCGGAGACGGCCAGCATCTCGCAGCTCGGAAGGATGCCGGCATCAATGCCGATATATCGCCTCCAGACAGTCGCGCCGTCAAGCGAGACCTTCTCGGGTCCGAGAAGACGGCGGCGCTCGCACCAGTGCTTTCCGTCGAACGAAAAGGCGTAATAGACACGGCTGGACTGCTTTCCCGCCTGCCAGAACATCATGAGTTTGCCGTCGTGCATCCTCCTGATGCAGGGCGCGAATGCCTTGGACTGTTCAATCGGCAAGTCGCCGGGAATGCACATTGACGTCGGATAGAGCGTATCAAAGGCAAAGACCGGCTCCAGACGGCTCCAACGCTCGTCCCCGGCGTGGGAATAGAGCGATGATGCGCCTCTGTTCATCTGGCTGCGGGTGTGGACGAGCACATGCTCAGGCTGAGCATAAGCAGACACGCCGACGGCCAAAACTGCAACAATTGCTGATATTATCCTGTTTTTCATCAGTAGCGGTAATATATTTTCAACTTCACACTTCGTGAGGCTCACCGGTGCTGTTCCTTGAGGCAGCGGACAGACATGAGGTTGCCGCGTATTCCGGTGCCGCCGGTAGTCATGGTGACTGAGCCGCCGGCTGCCGAATACATTGCCGACGAGTTCTGTCCCGAAGCGCAGCTACTCCAGTACAGTCCCCAATAGCCCTCGTTGGTCAGCGAGCCGGCATCCGCCTTGGCCGAATTCACATATCCGGCCGCCGGGAAATAGACAGTCGTGACACCGGTGCTGAAACGGTAGCCGTAATACTGGTCGCGGGTGGCCGCGGCAAGCTTGCCGCTGTTCATTTCTGCCAATGCGTTCAGATGGCTTGCGTCCGGCACACGGTAGCCTTCCGGACATGGGTCGTAGGCTGTCTTGACCCCGGGGATGCGGAGACTCTCGGAGATGATGTTGCCGATGCTCGTTCCGGCGTAACTTGAGCCCCAAAGTTCATTGATATATGTCTGAAGCCAGTTGCAGCCGGAATTCAGCACATACTGACGCACCATAGGATGCCTGATGGAATAGCCTATCGAGCCGATGACATTGTCCGCCCGGACGACGGAAAGCGGCATGGCGAAATCCGCAGCCTGCACGCGCTTGCCGACTTTCACGGCACGCGGGAACGGGTCCTTACGTCCCCATTGGTAGAAGAGACCGAAAGAGTTACGGACGTCTTCTTCACTGCACTGAGACATGTCGGTGGCGGAAGTGGCGCCAAGGTTACGGTCCATGATGCTGAAATTTCCTATGGACGTGCTGCATTCGACATCGGCAGTCTCCCCTACCCAGACATGGAATGACCAGAGAATCTCACCGGAGGCATTCCTGAGAGCCACCACGGCATTGCCGGCCGTTCCCGTAAGAGGTACTGTCAGCGAAAGCCTGTCGCCCTCGCGCGAGAGGGCAAGTTCAGCGCCGGCCGGGACGACTGTCCCCCTGTCTGCCGTCGTGGAAAGGTCTGCAAGTTCACAGCCATATTCCTGCTGCCAAAGGACATCTGCCGAAGATACCAGAGCAGCCGCGCCTCCCACAACAGAGTTGTCACGGGTGAAACGTCTGCTGAAAGAGCAGTATGGAGTCACGTCGAATGTCACCGAAGTCTCGCCCGGCTTCACGGCGACGCTGTTCGCGTTTCCATAATACAGCGTGAGCGGACGATGCTCAAGAAAGGCTATTTCACCGCCGGAAACATACACGGGACCGCAGTCATAGCTGTAGGCCAGGCCATCGTCGTCTATGAGCGAAACCTCAAAGCCTTCAAGATAGTCGGCGGCAGGGACACAGAATACGAATCCGCGGGAATGGCTGTCAAAGACAGAGAGCGAATGAGGGCTCCACGATGTCCAGCCGTAACTGTCGAGCGACACGGCCTCGTCCAATGTCCTCGTGGCCGACGATGAACCGGAAAAGCCTGCAATCGTTGAAGTCTCAAGATTCACGAGAGCTTCGCCCCCGATTGCCTTGCCGTCCTTTGACATAAGTCGTATTGATTTGATTTTCACCCCATTGCGCTGATAGTCGTATGGACGCACGACCACAGCTCCGAAAAGGTTGCGGAAAGAGAAGAGGCTTCCTTCCGACCGCGCAACCATTGGCAGACCGGACACAGGAATGCCGGATGAAATCACTCCATAACGCTCCAGGTCGCTGAACAGCCCGCCGGAATAAGCCTCGGAAAGGTCTATGGTGGCAGTCGCCGCTCCGCCCGAAACTGCAAATGACTTCACTGCGGACGCAGGATAGACGGCGTAGCGGGGAGAGCCGGCCACCGTATCTTCGGCTGCAAATATCGCCGTCCCGCAGTCTGCCGAAAGTTCTGAAATCCAATGTTCCACGCCTTCAGGCTCATCAGCGCTGAAAAGCTTGATCCTGTCATCGCGGTTCCATATCACTTTCATATTGCCGCCCAATGCGGTCTTCGTCTGAACGCCGGTTTCCACAGAGCAGCGGAGCTCATTTGAAGAGAGTTCACGCAAGACGTCGCTTCCCACGACAGGAGAACCCGTGCGCGGCTTCCGGTAGTTCTCAATTCCCGCAGACTCAATAGTTTCCCACACGACATCCGCCCAGCGTGCCGCCCCCGCGGAGTTGGGATGGATGCCATCGCCGACGGTTTCAAGCGTCTCGGTTATTCTCGCGCATGGAAGCTCGTAATGTGCCGCAATTTCCGTAATTGACTCGCCTATGGCCTTGTGCGCATCGGTCAGCAGCAGATTGTTGACGACGCAGACAAGCTTAGTCTCAGGATATTTTTCCATCAGCGTGCGGACGAGGCAGATGTATGCCGTGCGGAACTTGTAGCGGTCGAGCTCCGCAAGAGGAGCCGTCCAGTCATATTCCCCAATAAGGTTCTGCCCCACGCACGGACGGTCGTTTGTTCCCCCGGCGATTATGATTATGTCCGGGTCGTCAAATCCGCAGCAGCGCGTGACGAAGTCATATTCGTCCAGATCCGGCTTTTCCGGATTCGGCACGGTGTTTTTCGTGACGCGCGTTCCGCTGTAGGAAATGTTACGGTCGAGAACGGCGTCGGGCATCAGCTTGTAGATGAGCCGGTGCCACCATGTCTGCTCGACTGTCGTAAGCGAGCCGGCGGACCCTGTGAATGGATAGTATCTGCGGTAGCCGTCCGGAATCCAGTCTTCAAATGTCGAAATCGAATCGCCGATGATTCCGACCCTCACCGAATTTGTCGCCCAGGACGGCAGCGATGACGCCGGCGGTGTGACGACAAGCGTGTCATGGACAGTTTCCGTTTCCTTTACAATCACCTGCTCCGTAACGATTTTCGTACATGAAAGCGCGGTCGTCGCAAGCAGCAGAAGAAGTCCCGTTTTTCTGAGAATATTCATATTTTTACTTGTTATATCGTACTGAAAGATAGTTCAATGCTGATTCGCGGCCGGAGACAAAAGCCTGGCCGTCGTATGCATCCATGGAGCCGGAACTTGACGACGTCGGGCGCAGACGGATGTAAAGCTTCTCCCGTCCGAGCATTGAGCTGTCTTCCGGCAAGTTCACGCTGACATATTTGAATCCCGGGCACTGCCAGCTGCGCTTTTTATAGACAACGGTGAAGTCCGGCACGGTGTAGTCAGCTGCCTTGTGCCAAGTCTTGTTGTCAATAGACCACTCGACTGCCCAATGCCTCGGAGCGCCGACAGTTTCGCCAAGTCCGTTCTCGGCGCCGAAATTCACCGAAAGCGGGAAATTAGCGGCCGTCAGCCCTTCCGTGTTCACTGTCACGAGCCACCACTG
>CAVBPI010000031.1:7651-9878 GCA_963596955.1 bacterium
GCCCTGGATTATCATCCCGGACGAGCGCGTCACCGAGTTAACGTTCCAATGGAGGGTGCCGCCGTTGAAGTCATAGACGCCGTTGCCTCCAGAAGGATTTGCAATCGCGTTGCCCGAGAGCGGGCCGAGATGCGTCCAGTCCCGCCAGTCGCCCATCATCTCCTGTTTGTCCGTGTTCCACCGGATCATCGTTCCCTTGATTGAAGGGTCGGTGAGAGGGTCAGCGACCGCCGGGTAGGTCGAATAAATGGTGTATTTGGAATCGACGTTCTTCACGAGGGCCGCGTGAACCTTGTTCATGTAGCGGAACTCCGCGAGCATCTCCGAGAATCCGTCCTCGAACTTGTCGGAGAGCGCTATTTCAGAGCGCGTCACGGGGCGAATCTGGTAGCGTGAAAGCGTGCCGATGCCGGTTATATAGTCGAGGTTCACCCCTTCGGCAAGACGTGCGGCCGCAACGGAGCCGTCCCACTCGAAATTGTCGCATTTTTCGTGGACAATCACTCCGGAAACCGCCCCCGAACCCTCCGGAAGCCCCTTTCCGTCGCGAGCCCATGCGCAGCCCACATTTGACAGAAGCCAGGTGGCGTCGCCGTGGATGTCACGCAGAGGCATCGGATATTTGTTCATCACGGATGTGTAGCGCAGATCGACAGGCACGAATGGGCCCTTGCGAATCGGAATCTCGCAGTCGGTGAGAGTCACGTATGTATAGACATCGTCGTCCGTAAGGAACTTGATACGGCGTTCCTTGCGCGGAAGGTCGCCTGCCGTGCCGGACGCCGTTTCAAGGACATTGGACACAGCGGCTCCGCTCAGTTCATAGCGGACCGGCTCATCTGTTCCTCCGCCCCTGCGGGTGAGCGTCATCCCCTTCAGAAGGAGACGGAGGCGGTCAAAGCGTGCCGTGGTGTTGTCGGAGGAGGTAACAAATTCGACGAGCAGTCCGGAGTTCGCGGCCTCATTCTGAATGTATATAACCCTGGAGGAGCGCGTGTCGTCCTTTAAAGTTGAGGATATGTTCAGGTTTTCGCCGCCGTTGTTCTCGGAATTGTCGCTTATGACGAGGCCCTCCAGCACGAGATTGTCCTCAATCGCGATGCTCCCCAGCTCGGTCAGCATGGATTTAAGCTGCGCAAAGTCAACCGGCTTGAGTGTCTGCGAGATGCCCGGCTGGGCAATGTGCAGGACCGCCTTCATCGACGGGTCCGAACTTGAAGCCACGGTCAGTTCTGCCGTGCGGACAGCCTCGCCGTCATTTCTGGAGACATGGAACTCAACGGCGTCGGAGTTCATTCGGATTTCGCTCACCCAAGGCGTCTGCGCATTTCCGCAATCTACAGAAAACACGGTTTCAGCCGCCGAGCAGCGCAGCGGCGCGGAATGAGTGCCGCCGTCGGCCGCCGCAAGGAAATTGCCTGAAAGGAACTCTATTCCCGTGAACAGCAAGCCTTTCTGGGTGAAGGTGACGACGCGCGACTTCCCTCCGCATGAAATTGTCACCTTCCCGGTCCTGTCAGCGCCGTCGTTCTCTTCAAAGGCGACGACAAGCGCAAGGTCGCCGGTTCCGGACATTCCCTCCGGAAAACTCAGCCATTCCGAATCCGCCGAGGCCGTCCAGTCCCCGTTTGCAAGGATGTCAATCAGATAGCTTCCGCCACCGGAAGGCAATGTGGCGGAATCCGCCTTCACTCCGAGCTCTACCGGTGCATCAGGCTGCTTTTCGCAGGCGACAAGCGCGGTGACGGCCGCGAGCAAAATAATATAAAGTTTCTTCATACTCAAATGTCTAATTCTACCTCAGAAGCTTTTTCCTTTGTTCCCGCCTGCACGAGCCAGAGCGAGACTGTCCGTCCTTTCGAGCCGCCGGTGATGTCATAGCGGACATACCGGGCATCCTCCCCCTCATTTTCCGAACATACGAAATGAACGGCACCGTTCCCCAAGCCGGAGCGGGTGTCCGACACAATCCATGCATCGTCCTGAAGGCCGTCAGAGACAGTCCAGTCCCCGTCGGAAAACACGGAGACCCAGAATTCCTGGGCGTCAGCCGTGATGTTGACCCTCTTTGTGTTCATTCCGAGGTCAATCGAGGTCTCGAAACGCTTTTCGCAACCTGAGAGCAGGAGCGCCGCAAGGGTCAGCGCCATAATATATAATTTCCTCATATACAATACTTTATTTTTCACAAAAGCGACATTCACTGTTCATATTCCCTGTTGTCAAG
>CAVBPI010000031.1:9888-13314 GCA_963596955.1 bacterium
CCCGAATAGGTAATCTGCTCCGCAGGAATCGGAAGATAGCGGTGATACGGACGAATGAAGCCCGGCAGGTACATCCCGTCATTATAGGCCGACGTGCGCTCATACCATATTCCCCAGCGGACGAGGTCGAACTTCCGCTGAAACTCCCCGAACAGTTCACGCGCCCTCTCAAGGCGGATTTCCTCCATGAACGCCTCAACGCTTCCGCCCACCGAAGTGAAAGTCAGCGGTTCCACGCCGGCGCGTGTCCTGGTGATGTTCAGATACTTGGCCGCCATGTCATAGTCTCCGAGCATAAGGCAGGCCTCGGCTTTCATCAGCAGCGCGTCCGCAAAGCGGAAGAACTTGTAGTTGTTCGAATCCTGGGTGTAGTACATCCCGTAGCACCAGAACTTGTTTCCGAGCCATGGGCGGTTGTTGGCTTTCGGGGACGCCTTGAACCAGCGGACAGCAGAGCCCTCCGGAAGCCGCTCGTTGTCTTCCTGGGCATATCCCTTCCACCTCCAGGCGAGGTTGCCGGAGCCGTTTCTCGAAGACGACGCGCCGTCCGAATAGTCGCCGGAGCGGAGGTCAGGGCCGGCGTATGGAAGGACGGTCATGAAGCAGTAGGTCGTAGGGCGTGCCGGAGTGGATATGCGGGCGTCGCTGCCAAGTTCCGGAATGCCTATTCCGTCATAGACGTCGGTGTGCGTGAATTCGTCGTCCGAACCTTCCGGAGAGCCGTAGTTATGCGAAGGAGAGGCTATCATGGCGATGTTGCCGGTGACCTGAAGCCCGTATTCCTCAAACGTGTTCGGCAGTTCAAGGATTGATTCGGGAACATATTTCTTCGAGAAGGGAACATCCGACAGAGGATAGTCAGCGCCGAAAGAGGACGGGGAGTCGGAGTAGTGCCCGTATATGTCCTCAAGCACGCCGATTACCTTCACGGCCTCGTCCCAGCGTCTGTTCCAGAGGCAGAACTTCGCCGCAATCATAAGTCCCGCCGCGGCTCCGAGCCGGCTGACGGAAGTCCCGTCATAGCTGCGCCTGAGTTCAAGTGCCTCAAGTCCGCCGAGGGATTCCGGGAAAATGTAATGCTCAAGTTCGGCAATCAGGCTGTCCCTCGTGTCATCCGCCGACATTCTCGGAAGGGAGGCGATGCGCGGGCGGTTCTCATGGGTGACTTCTTCCGTGTAATAGGGAACGTCGCCGAATGTGCAGGTCAGCAGGTAGTAGAAGAACGCGCGGAGCACCACGGCCTCGCCACGCAGAGGAAGCGCCTCGTCATCGGAGAAACTGCCCCTGGCGACGGAACGGTCTATCGCCGCGAGCATGCCGTTTGCCCTCATGACGCCGAGGTAGCTGTACTGCCAGACGGAGGAGGCAACCGCGGGCTTGGTCGGCGAGATGTCGAGAGTCGCGTCATAGCGCATGGACTGGTTCAGAATCATTAGGTCGGTCGCGCACTCGGTGGCCTCCCAGAAGCCGTTTCCGGCAAGCTGGGCACGGATGGCATTGTAGCAGGCGTTCAGTCCCGTGCGCACTTCAGCCGTTGTCGTGTAGTAGTCCTTGGTTTCGCTGTCGCTGACAAGCCTTTCTTTCAAAGAGCAGCCGGTCATGGAGAAGACGGCCGTCACAGTCACAAGAAGAAAAATTATCCTTTTCATTGTATCGTCTCCTCCTTAGAATTTGAGTTCAAGATTGAGGGTGTATGTCCTCGGACGCGGGAACGAGCCGTTGTCGAGACGCCTGACGGTCCCGCTTGTAGAAACATCCGGGTCGAAGCCGTTGTAGCGCTTGAGCAGGAACAGGTTCTCGCCGCTCACGCCGACGTTCAGGCTCTTGAACACCTTTGACCAGCGGCTGAGCAGGATGTTGTAGCTGACCGTGAGCGACTTCAGGCGCAGGAACGAGGCGTCATGGACATAGAAGTCGGAGGCGAGGTTATCCTGATAGCCGGCCGCCGGGATGTTCGAGTCCGGATTGCGGACCGGGTGCCAGCAGTCGAGCACATAGCGGTACTTGTTGTAGGAGCTTCCGGTCGAGCCGAGCCAGAGTTCGGAGAGGTTGTACATCTTTCCGCCTATAGAATAGGCGAAATAGACATTGACGTTCAGCCGCCCCCAAAGCTTGAAGTTGTTCTGGAAGCCTCCGTAGGCCACAGGGTCGGAACTGCCGAGGCAGACGAGGTCGTCCTGATTGAGGTTGCCGTCCCCGTTCACATCGACATAGCGCGCACGCCCGACATTGCTGCCGTTGGCGCCGTCACGGATGTTTGAGACGTAGGTCCGGGTGTAGGCATTGCGGTCTATCTCGTCCTGGCTGTGCCACACTCCGGCATAGCGGTAGCCCCAGAGGGCGTTCACAGGGTAGCCCTTGCGGTAGCCGTAGATGTACTGCGTGGAACTGCGCGGGTTCATGACCGTCGGCACGACCTCGTCGCCGGCTCCCGAATCCAGAACCTTCTGGGAATTATGCGAGACCGTGAACACGGACGTCCATTCAAAGTTCCTGACGCTCACGTTCTTAGTGGTGAGAGAAAGCTCCACACCGATGTTGCGGGTGCTTCCCATGTTCGCGAAATAGGTGTTGTAGCCGGTGGTCTGGGCGTTGCGCACGCTAAGCAGCAGGTCCGACGTTCTGGAATAGTAGGCGTCCGCCTCAATCGTCACGCGGGACTTCCATGCGGAGAAGTTGAACCCCACATTATAGGAGTCGGTCGTCTCCCACGTGAGGTCAGGGTTGGCGAGACGCGCCGGCATCGTGACCATCAGCTGATTGTCCCCGAATACCCATGAACTGCGGTCGGTCTGCACCGTGGCCATTGACAGGTAGGACGAAATAGCGTCGTTTCCGCTGCGTCCCGCGCTCACCCTGAGCGAGAGGTCGTTCAGCCAGTATGCATCACGCAGAAATTCCTCGTTGGAGATTGACCAGCGGAACGCTCCCGCCGGGAAGAAGCCCCACTTGCGGCTGGAGGAGAAGTTGGACGCCCCGTCCGCACGCGCGGTGAAGGTGAGGTAGTAGCGCCGGCGGTAGTTGTAGTTGACCCTTCCGAGCACCGACATGGTGGTTTTCAGATACCTGTAGGAGCTGGCGGTGTAGCTGCGCGAATTTGCGATTGCCGCCATATTGTTGTAGCCGGCCTCGTCGTTCAGGAACCCGGTGCCCTTATAGACAGAATTGTCCTGCGTCCTGCGGCTTGCCGTGAATCCCGCCAGAAGTTCGAGGCTGTGGCGTCTGCGAAGCGTCTTCTTCCAGTTCAGAGTGGTCTCGCTGAGAATCTTCTGCTGATCCCAGTAAGTACGCTGCGCCGTGCCGCCGGTGTGCCTTGCCTTGGCGACCGGCATCCACGACGGCGAGTAGTAGCCGCCGAGGTCATTGTCGCGCGTGAACGAGAATGTGGTGTTGAGCACGAGTCCCTTTCCTAAGTCAATCTTGGCC
>CAVBPI010000032.1:0-5838 GCA_963596955.1 bacterium
CTCTACATCGTCCAGAAGACCAGAGACAACGGCATAGGCAAGTCCATGTCCTTCGCCGAAGTCCGCGCTCTGGGCCGCAGCGGCGAGAAGGTGGCGATTGACGAGACCGTGATAATCGAGGGATATATCGTCAGCAACCCCGAGTCCGGCAATGTCGGCGACAACGAGAAGGTTTCGACGACCATCACCGACAACACGGCATATCTCCGCAAGGCATACATCGAAAGCCTCGACGGACAATATGGCTTCCTCCTCAGGATGGAGACGGCGGATGACAATATCTTCGAGCATTACGACAAAGTTTCCGTTCTTCTCAAAGGCACGGAACTCCTGAGGGAGGATGAACCGGAGAGATATGAACTCAGCGGGCTCACCGTGTCGAACGTACTCGTCCGTGAGGCGGGCACGGCAAATGCGGTTCCGTCGAAGGAAAAATATATCTCCGAACTCACGGACGCCGACATATACACTTATGTTACTCTCAAGGACTGCGAGTTCCCTGTCCGCAAAGGGGCACTCACTCCGCTGAACGACGGATACACGCTTTCGTCCGGCAAGGGCAACATCTCCAAGTACCCGCGTCTGGTGCGCGACTCCGAGGGCGGCAGCATCTACGCCTACACCAGCACCACCTGCCCTTACAGGCGCGACGGCGTGAGGCTTCCTTACGGCAGCGGCACGCTCAAGGGAGTCATCGTGCACGAGCTTTTCCCGAACTATGTCTATGGGGACAGCGAAAACGAGGATCTCTACGGCAACATCGGCCGCTACCAGATTCGCCACCAGTCCTACTCTGACATTGGATTTGACAAGGACGCTTCTTTCTCGCACATCCTCGTGGAGTTCCGCTATGCCGCAGGCTTCAAGACAGTTGACGGCGTGTCGTATTTCGCGCCGACTGAAGGTGACCCGACCGCAAAGTTCTGGCACACCTCCGGCGGAGGCATCACCAAATGCCCTTCGACCTTCAACTACATAGGCTGGACCGGAACTAACTCCGGGGTGGCTCCTTTCAAGGGTCATGTGGGCTTCGACTCCTCGCTCGCCGAGCCGCTCGGCTACTCTTTTGCTCCGGGATATGTCTTTGACTACTCCAAGACCAACGATGACGGAAGGGGCAAGGTCGGCTCCACGAACAACTGCACCTACAACGGCGCTTCCACAACGCTGCTTGACGGCTGGATGAACAAGACATGGTGGGCTTCGGAGGATTCCGAGGCGGAGTCGTGGATAATCGAGTTCTCCACCAAGGGCATAAGCGCGGAGCACCTTTCCATGCAGTTCACCTCATACGGTGCTGAGACCGGTTCCACGGGCAAGAGTCCTTACAACTGGACGGCGTGGTGGTCCGAGAGCGGCGACCTCAAGGATGCCTCGGCATGGACTAAGATTGCCGACTATGTCGTTCCTGACGGAGTCGTGACCTCGTCCCAGCAGGACTGGCAGCTCCCGGCGATGAAGCAGTATGACTTCCCGCTTCCGTCCGAAATTCTCGGAAAGGACAGGATTTACATCAGGCTCCAGCCGGCCGACCGCTACACCAACACCGCATTTTTCGGCGAGGGCATCGCTCCGACCGGAGCAAAGTCAGCCAACGGCATGGACTACTTTGCCGTGAGGTATAATTAGAACCGCGGCTCAGCGACAGAAAATGATTCAGAAATTAAGTGCTATGAAAAGAATGCTTATAATATTGTCGGCCCTGGCCCTCGTGATGTGCACGAAGGCCGAGCCGGTGAAGTCACAGACCGAGTATTCGGAGCAGGAGCGGCCGGAGAAAGTCCAGATTAAGGTGATGTCCTCGAATGTCCGCAGCGGGCAGTCGGACGCCGGCATACAGCTGTGGTCGTACAGAAAGTTCGCCTACATGAATATGCTCAGCGACACCCAGCCGGACATCATAGGTCTGCAGGAGTGCAAGGAGGAGAAAGTGCAGACGCTCTCCATCGCCTCCGAATACGGGCTGTGGTGGGTTCCGACATACGACGAGTCGGTTCCGAACGTCCCGAACGGCCATCTTCCTCCTCTTGCTATCCTGTATCGCAAGTCCAAGTTCGAGCTGCTTGACAAGGGCGTGTTCTACTACAACGAGGCCGACCCTTCGGTTCCATGCCACAATCCGTGCGGGGCTTCGGGCTGGCAGGTGCGCGGAAGCGTCTGGGTGAAGCTTCAGTTGAAGGAGAACGGAAGGATTCTCTATTTCTTCGACACCCACTACACGCATGACCCGGAGGAAATCATTGACCCGGAGACTGGCAAGAAGCACTACAATGTCGAGGAGCGCCGTAAGGCTTCGGTGATTGCGGTGGAGCAGATGGAGAAGATTGTGAAGGAGAAGGACGCGGCCGTGTTCCTTGTCGGCGACCTGAACTGCTCGCTCGCTGACGGGGCAACGCGCAACGGCCCGCGCAGCCTTGAGCCCCTGACCGAGTACATGTGGTCAGCGCGGGAGGATGCGCACTCTTATGACGGGGCAATCAGCTTCAACGGCTTCACCGAGTACAAGAACGGCAAGGTCGGCAATATCGACCACATCTTCTACCGAGGCGCCGAGGCCCTCGACTTTGTGACGGTGAACAGCCCCGACTACGGAGTGACCTACATTTCCGACCACTACCCGGTTATGTGCGGCTTTGAGATTTAAGTTTTGACGGCGTAAACAAAGTTTTTGACAGCACAAAGATCTCTCACTTCGTTCGAGATGACAGCAGGAGTCTCGGAAATGAATCAACATTTTCGCGATGACAGCAGGGAAATCGAAATAATTCCCCCCCCCTGTCATTTCGAGCGAAACGAAGTGAAGTCGAGAAATCTTCATGCAGTGAGTGAAGTCGAGAAATCTTTATGTAATAAGAATACAATGAAGAAATACCTGTTAATGTTTATCTTGCTTTCGGCTGCGGCGGTGATGACCGCCGCACCGAAGGCATATACCCTGAAATCGCCTGACGGAAAGCTTGAGATGCGCATATCGGCCGTGGGCGGCATCCGCTACGACGTGCTCCACGAGGGTGTCCTGCTGCTTGAGCGGTCTCAGGCCTCGATGACGCTCGGAGACGGCGCTCTGTACGGCGGCCCCGACACGAAGGTCCGCTGCGCGCGCACCCGCAGCGTTGATGTCCTCTCAGATGCGGTCGCCTACAAGAAGTCCGCGGTCCGCGAAAGCTTCAATGAACTTGAACTTGACTGCAAGGGCGGCTACAAGGTCATCTTCCGCGCCTACGACGACGCCTGCGCATACAGGTTCATATCCCTTTCGGACACCCCGTTCACCGTCACGGACGAACAGGCCGACTTCCGTTTCGCCGGGGACTGGGACGCGCAGATTCCATATATCAACAAGAAATGGAAGGGCAGTCTCGAAGACATTCTTGTCAACGATTTCCAGTGCACATACACCTGCTCGAAGCTTTCGGGCTGGAAAGAGCGCTGGAGCATAGTCCCGCTTCTGGTCGAATGTCCGGGCGGCAAGAAAGTCGTTCTCACCGAGGCTGACCTTATGAACTACCCCGGAATGTTCCTCTACAACTATAAAAAAGGCGGCGAAACGACTCTCAGCGGCTATTTCGCCCGCATCCCGGACAAGACCGAAATCGGCGGGCACAACATGGTGCAGGAGATGGTCTATACACGGAAAGACCACATCGCCGAATTTGACGGCGCGACATCCTTCCCGTGGCGCGTCATCGTCGTCTCGTCCGAGGACAGGGAGCTTGCCGACTCCGACATAGTCTGGAAGCTCGCCACTCCGGCCGCCGACACCGACTGGTCATGGGTGAAGCCGGGAAAGGTCGCGTGGGACTGGTGGAACGCTTGGAACCTGAAGGGCGTCGATTTCGAGACGGGAGTCAATGACGAGACATATCGCTACTACATCGACTTCGCCGCGGCGAACGGCATCGAATACGTGATTCTCGACGAGGGATGGGCGGTGAAATATGCCAACGACCTGATGATGGAAGTTCCTGAAATTCATTTGTCCGAACTGATACCTTATGCCGCCGAACGCGGTGTGGGCATCATCCTCTGGGCTGGCTGGTGGCCGTTCGCGAAGGACATGGAGAATGTCTGCCGGCACTATTCCGAGATGGGCGTCAAGGGCTTCAAGGTCGATTTTATGAACCGCGACGACCAGCCTATGGTCGATTGGTTCCGCAGGGCGGCCGAGATGTGCGCCAAGTATCACCTGCTCATGGACTTCCACGGCTCCTACAAGCCGACCGGGCTTCAGCGCACCTACCCGAATGTCGTGAACTTCGAGGGCGTGCACGGGCTTGAGCAGATGAAATGGAGCGCCCCGACGGTCGATCAGGTGACCTACGACGTGACCATCCCGTTCATCCGTCAGGTGGCCGGTCCTATGGACTACACGCAGGGGGCGATGCGCAACGCCACGCGCAAGAACTATTTCCCGGTGCGTTCCGAGCCGATGAGCCAGGGCACGCGCTGCCGCCAGCTCGCGGAATATGTGGTCTTCGAGTCCCCGCTGAACATGATGTGCGATTCCCCGACGAACTATATGGCAAATCAGGAATGTACCGGCTTCATTTCCGCTATTCCGACAGTCTGGGACGAGACTGTGGCGCTTGACGGCAAGGTCGCGCAGTATGTCGCGATGGCAAGGCGCTCAGGCGAGGTGTGGTATGTCGGGGCGATGACCGACTGGACCCCGCGCGAGATGACGCTCGACCTTGGCTTCCTGCCGGAAGGGGAGTATGAGATGGAAATATTCCGCGACGGCGTGAACGCGAAGAGGATAGCATCGGACTACAAACGGGTCGTTGAGACGCTTCCGGCCGACAGGAAAGTTTCCGTGAATATGGCTCCGGGAGGCGGCTGGGCCGCAAGGATTGTGAAAAAGTGATGAATATGGATTCAAAGGCTATACTGTGCGGCGCTCCGCTTGCCTGCGCCCTGCTCTGTCTGGCTCCGGATGGGGCTGATGCCGCCTGCCCGGCTGATGATGTCTCTGCAAGACGCGGATTCGTGCTTCAGGCGCACAGGGGAATTTCTGAAAGGTTTCCGGAAAATACGACGCTGTCCTTTTACGAGGCCGCCATGTCGGGAGCCTACGGGGGAATGGAGACGGATGTGCAGATGACTTCCGACGGCATTCTCGTGTGCATGCACGACAAGTCCCTTGAGCGGACGACCGACGGCAGCGGCGAGGTCGCCGACTACACCTACGCCGAGCTTCAGAAACTCTGGATTGACGGCGGATTCGGCTGGGACGACGCATATTCCCGAAAACTGAAGGTTCCGACTCTCGCGAGCTATCTCGAAGCCTGCCGGGCCGGAGGTCTCACTCCGTATGTCGAGCTGAAACGGGTTAATGAGGAGGGGATACGCAAGACGGTTGAACTTCTCGAAAGTTCCGGATTTTCAGGGAATTATGTCCTTACCTCATTCAACTGGAAGAATATCCTCAAGGCTTCGGAGCTGACTGAAGCTCCCCTTGAGTTCATGAAGAAGACGTTTACGCCGGAGCTGATTGACTCGTGCGCCGCGCTGGTCTCGAACCTCGTGATTCGGCCGAAATCGACGCTTCTGACCAAGGAAACCGTTGACTACTGCCATTCCAAGGGCATAGAGGTGGAATGCTACGGCATCCCGGTGGGGGACAGCGCCCTTGTAGGCAGGCTCATCTCGTGGGGCGTGAAGGGAGGCACCTGCAACGACTGGACGGGGCTCGGCCTTGACGGCTCGCTCGACTCTCAGACATATCCCGGCTGGCTCGACACGGCGTCGGTCTATCACATCTACCCTTCGTCATTCAAGGACAGCAACGGCGACGGCATCGGCGACCTTGAGGGCATACGCTCCAAGTTGGGATATGTC
>CAVBPI010000032.1:5848-10249 GCA_963596955.1 bacterium
CGCCCCGCGTTTCGGCACGAACTCGGATCTCGTGCGCCTCGTCGATGACGCTCACGATATGGGCATACGTGTCTGCCTCGACCTTGTCGCGGGGCACACCTCCGACAAGCACCCGTGGTTCATCGAATCGGCAACCGGCGACCCTGAGGGGCATTATGCGGACTATTACATCTGGACGGACGGCAAGGATGCGGCAGTCCGCGAAAGCGAGAAGGGGAAGTGGGTCGATAATGACTGGCCGCGCGGCGGACTCTACATGAAGAACTACTACGACGTGCAGCCGGCCCTGAACTACGGCTATCTCAACCCTTCGCCGGAGCGCCCGTGGGAGCAGTCCTACGACGCCCCCGGACCGAAGGCCGTGCGGCAGGAGCTGAAGAACATAATAGACTTTTGGTTCAGCAAGGGGGTCGATGGCTTCCGCTGCGACCTCGCGTGGTCTCTCGTCAAGGGTGATGACGCCGAGTTTCACGGAGTCCGCAGGCTCTGGAACGAGATTTTTTCATGGCAGAGGGCCAACTGGCCGGACAGGATATTCCTTTCGGAATGGTCAAGTCCCGTGGAGTCGATTTCATGCGGATTTGACATAGACATCATACGTCATAACGGCTGCGGCCGGACAATGTACCGCAGCCTTGTCCACAACACAAGGCGCAACCCCGACTCGACCGGGACATATCCGGAGAAAAAGTGCTGGTTTGACAAGGCGGGGGACGGGAAGATTTCCGACTTTGTGGTTCCTTACGAGGAAATGTACCGCAGGACGCTCGGGCACGGATTCCCGTGTATGCCGACGTCGAGTCACGACACATGGAGGATGAACCGCGGACGGCGTTCGGACCCGGAGGAACTCAAGGTCATGATGACTTTCTTCCTCACCATGCCGTGGGTTCCGATTGTCTATTACGGGGAGGAAATCGGTATGCGTTCCATGGACGGCGCCCCGTTCGTCGAGGGCAGCCGCGACCGTTCGGCACAGCGCACCCCGATGCAGTGGGGTGACGGCTCGACCGCCAGATTCTCGGACTGCGACCCGTCGAAGCTGTATCTTCCTGTCGATGACTCTCCGGCAAGACCGACCGTCGCGGGCGAACTCAATGACCCGAAATCCCTTTATAACTGGACTCGCGGGCTGCTCTCCCTGCGTTCAGGGATTCCGGCGCTGGGGAACACCGGCGGGTGGAAATATGTCAGTGACCCCTCGCAGGCCTATCCTGCCGTCTATGAGCGGTCCGGCGGAGGAGAACGCTATCTCGTGATTCTGAACCCGCGCTCTGCCAAGGCCACGGCGCTTGTCGGCGGCTACGGAAAGCTTGAGGTGATTTACGGAACCCCTTCCGCCCTTTCCCAGAGGCGGACATCCGACGGGCTGAAGCTTACAATTAAAGGTGTCAGCTCCGTGGTGTGCAGGGTCGTGGAATAGTGGAAGGCTCATGTCGCTTGTTGTCCTGTGATTTATAAAGATACTGCTTTTAGAATATGAAACTCAAGAAAATAAAGTTGGGGCTGTTTCCCAAAGTGCTGATTGCCATAGTGCTCGGCTCGCTGCTCGGCCTTGTGGCCCCGGATGTGCTCGTGCGCATTCTCAAGACATTCAACGTGCTGTTCGCGCAGATTCTCAAGTTCATCGTGCCGCTGCTCGTGCTCGGTCTCGTGACCCCTTCCGTGGCGAACCTCGGCAAGGGCGCGGGCAAGATGCTCGTGGCGGTGATGGTCATTTCCTATCTCTCCACGGTCGGCGCCGGGCTTTTCTCCTACGGATGCGCGAGCGGCCTGCTCCCGCACTACCTTGAGGTCGGGGAGCTTTCGGCTTCCGCTGTCGAGGGCAAGACTTTCGCTCCCTACATCGAGCTCAAGATTCCCCCGATTTGCGACATCCTCACGGCCCTGCTGCTGTCCTTCATGGTCGGAGTAGGCATCATATTCACGAACTCGTCGGCTCTCAAACGCGGATTTGACGAATTCGGGAGCATCGTGAAGCTCACCATCGAAAAGGCGATAATCCCGTTCCTCCCGTTCTACATCTTCACCATGATGTGCGAGATGAGCGCCTCCGGCAAGCTTTCTGTCGTGATGGGCTCCGGAGTGAAGATTATCGCGACCGGTGTCGCCCTGTCGATATGCTACCTTGTGCTTCAGTACCTAATTGCAGGTGCCGTAGCCCGGAAAAATCCATTCAAGTGTCTCTGGAATGTCATTCCTGCCTATCTCACGGGCTTTTCGCTCTGTTCGAGCTCTGCGGTGATTCCCGTCACGCTCGAATGCGCGATGAAGAACGGCACGCGCAAGGACATAGCCGACTTCGTGATTCCGCTCTGCTCCACGGTGCATATGTGCGGCTCGACGATAAAGCTGACGGTTACTTCCGTTGCGGTCGCCTATATGTGCGGAATCGAGATTACCACCGGGATGTTCATCAATTTCGTTCTTATTCAGGCGATTGCGGCGGTAGCCGCCCCGGGCGTGATGGGCGGCGTGCTCATGGCCTCAATCCGTCTTCTGGAGTCGGTGCTCGGCTTCACCCCTGACCAGTGCGCGCTGATGATGACGATTTACCTCGCCCTCGACGGCTACGGCCCGGCCTGCAACGTGAGCGGCGACGCGGCGATTGCGCTGGTAATCGACCGATTTTTTGGACGGGATAAGGCTAATGCACCGGCCGCCGCGGCAGAATAGCCGTTGGGTGCCTTTGTGCGATAGTAAATTTGTAATATCTTGAATATGAAAAAGTTTCTGAAAATATTTCTTGCCGTGGCGCTTGTCTTTTCGACTGTTGTCGTCGCCGACGCGAGGCGCAGGCCGAAGAAGGCCGCCGACACAAGGCTCCGTCTGATTTCCTACAACATCAGGATGACGACCCCGAAGGACACCGGGCTCGCTGACTGGGACGCGCGCAAATTCGCGTCCGTCAATATGATACGTACGGAAAAGCCGGATGTGTTCGGTCTCAACGAGCCTCGCTGGCCGCAGCTGGACTATCTCTATGCCGAGCTTCCCGACTACGACCACTATGCCGAGGACAAGGAAGGCGGCTTGAAGGAGTCGCAGTGCGAGGCGATTTTCTGGCTCAGGGACAAGTACGAGCTGCTTGACAAGGGAATGTATTGGCTCAGCGCCACTCCTGAGAAGGTCTCCAAGGGCTGGGACGGCAACCGCCGCGTCACCGTCTGGGTGCACCTCAGGGACAGGCGGACCGACAGGGACTTCTGGTATTTCTGCACGCACATGGACCACAAGGGCATGACGGCCCGTCAGAAGGCGGCCGAGCTGAATGTCGAGAAGATGGAGGAGATTGCCGGCGACAAGGCCGTGGTCTTCATTTCCGGCGACATGAACTCTCAGCGCGGCAGCAAGACCGGGAAGTTCCTTGAGCCATACGACGACTGGATGGACGATGCCCGCGAGACCGCCAAAGAGACCGATGACCACCGCACCTACGGCGGTTTCAGCGAAACGTCCCGCAGCCTCTGGATTGACTACATCTTCTCCCGCAACGCCACCCCTCTGCGCTACCGCACCCTCGACAGCCCCACAGCCTACGGTCTGGCCCACATCTCCGACCACTACCCGATTTGCTGCGACTACGAGTTTTAGGGGCACGAATGTGTCCCCCCCCCTCTGGGGACTTTTTAGTCGGACGAACAATATGAACCAAAATGAACTTTGCCGAATTGAGCGATAATGCCTTACTAAAAAATAGTCTGACTATTCCGAGAAACTCAGCGAAAATGACCAAAATTTGATGAATTTCTAATTTCGTTATCAAAGTAGAGAAATATGGAGAGGTTCCGTTTCCCGCCGCAGCCAGATTGAGAAGAACCGGTCATATACGATAATCTTACCGTTGACTTCGTGTACGAAGTCTCGTTTTTGCAGTGCCTTGAGCGCGATGCTCACGCTGCTGGCCGCCGGCAGGCTGTACTTGCGGATAAACTCCTGCGACAGCACTGATGTGGCTCCTTTTTCCTTGGCGATGGCCGTGAGAAGGGCAGCCTGATTGTCTGTTAGAGACTTGCAGTAGTTGATGAAAGCATCTTCCTGCTCGTTGATGATGTTCTCGACGGCATGGACTATTGTCTGTTTGCCAATGACCTCCCCATTTTCGTAGAGCCGGTTCAGGATGCACTGGACATACCAAGTCTGGCCATCGACCATATCATAGAGATACCTGAAGTCACCGTCGCTGATTTCTATCCCTTCTTGTTTCAGCCATTTGTTCGCGAAGACCTCATATTCGCCGACCTCTATGAGGGGAAGGCTCATTATCTGGGAACTCTGATAAAACGGACGCTTTGCGGACAGAAACATTTCGGACATAAGGTGCTGGCTGCTGCCTGCGAAGATGAAATAGACATTCGGTAAGAACTGAATGTAAGAGCGCAAGAGAGCCTCGGCACCTTT
>CAVBPI010000032.1:10259-13056 GCA_963596955.1 bacterium
GCCCTTTTCCGGATATTCAGCAATCTGCTGAAACTCGTCGATTGCAATATAAATCCGTTTCCCGGACTGTTTCAAGTATTCAAATACATGTTTCAGGGACTCTTCCTGCCTGTCGGGAGCGACTGCTATGGAGAAAGTCGGGATTCCGGTCAGTTCATCGAATGAAACGGTGGGCCGGTAGCTGGAAAAGAATGACGTGATTTTTCTTAATGCAGCCTGGGAAAATGTATCGACCTGCCCAACCACGGTCTTTGCCAGGAGCTGGATGAACTGACTCATGTTCCTTGTCGCGTTTATGTCCATGTAGAAGCATCTCGTGTCCGGCTCGTTTGTTCCAATCTGTTCAAAAACATGATGGATGAGTCCTGTCTTTCCGACACGCCGGGGCGATATGAGCACGACATTGCGTTCGTTTTTCAATGCCTTCACGAGCCTTTCCGTCTCTTCTTTCCTGTCACAGAAATATTCCGCGCCCTTGTATCCGTAGATTACGAATGGATTCTTCAACTGTTCCATAATTTGTGTTACATATGTTATGTTATATACTTTATGTAGTGACTGCAAAGATAAAACATAAATCGCGGAAAATCAATGGCTGCTTCAGAAAAGGCAGAAAAGGCATTTCTGAACTTGTTTACAAAAAATCTTCGATTCAACTGTTTTGGGTGACAAAAGAGCGGTCGGATGACCTCTGAGATGGAGGGGATGAAGAAAAGGATGGGATGCAAGGCGCACAAAGCCCTCAAAACCGGAGCAACCTTGAGGGTTGTGAGGATTTTGAGGGCTTTTGCAACGAAGCAGCACGCCTTTTATTCATTCCCTCCACCGCCGAGGGCTCGGTAGAGGTTGATGACCGCGGTGGCCTTCTCCAGCCTGTCCGCCGCCCGGCCGGTCTCGGCGCCGAGCAGCGACTGCTGGGCGGTGAGCACCTCCAGATAAGTCGTCGAAGTGTAGCGCATGAGCATCTCGGTGTTCTTCAGGGCCGACGACAGCGACTCAATCTGGCGGTTGCGCCACTGCTCCTTGCCAAGGGCCGTCTGGTAGAGCGAGAGGGCGGTGTTGACCTCGGCTCCGGCATCGAGGATGGTCTGGACTAGGGTCAGGCGGGCCTGCTCCATCTGGGACTTGGAGATGCGCAGCTGGGCGCGCAGGGCTCCTCCCTGAAAGATTGGCTGGAAGAGAGAGGCGGCGGCGCCGAGGACGAGGCCTGTAGGGTTCATGATTGTGCCGCTGAGGTTGTTCGTCCAACCGGCCTGCCCGGAAAGGCTGATGGAGGGGAGGAGAGAGGCCTTTGCCACGTTGACTCCGTAGTAGGCCGACGCGAGGGCGTTCTCCGCGGAGCGTATGTCAGGGCGGCGTTCGAGCAGCCGGGCCGGAACTCCGGTCTTGAGCTCGGACGGGAAAGCCGAGTCGATGAACTTGCCGCGCGCTATGGAGTGCGGGGTCTCGCCGAGGAGGGCGCAGAGGCTGTTCTCAAGCTCGGTGATTGACTGCGCGAGGCTTTCGGCGGAGGCGGATGCGGCGCACCATGCCCCTTCCATCTGCGAGACGGCCACCTGATTCGCCATTCCGGCCGACATCATGGCCTTGAGCACTTCCACGCTGCTGGCATATTTCTCCACGGTCTCGCGGGTGAAGGCGAGCTGCTCGTCAAGCATCAGGAGGGTGTAGTACTGGGTTGCGACCCCGGCGATGAGACCTGTGCGGACGGCGAGGGCGTAGTCTCCGGCCATGTCGTAGTTCACCTTCGCCTGACGCTTGCGGTTGGTCAGCTTGCCGAAGATGTCAACCTCCCAGCTCGCGGTGAACGGAACCGTCCAGTTCCATGCCGCCCCGGTGCTGATGCCGCCGTCGAGGAAGCTGCTGTTGAAGCCTCCGACCGAACCCTGCGGGGCGAGGCCGACTGTAGGGATGTAGGCGAGGCGTGCCATGCGGAGCCCCTCGTAGGCCTGTTCTACGCTCAGACGGGCCTTCTTCATGTCCGTGTTGTTGTCGAGAGCCGTCTGGATGAGGTCCTGCAGCTGCGGGTCGGTGAAGAGCTCGCGCCAGCCGAAGTCGGCGAGGGATGTCGTGTCGGTGACGGCGGCGCCGAAGAGCGCGGAGTCGGCGACGACGGTTTCCGGACGCTCGTATTTTTTGTATATTCCGCAGCTGACGGTCATCATCAGCGCGGCGGTGTATAATATTGCTTTTTTCATATATTCCTTATTGTTTTGTCTTTGTTCATGACGAAATTGTTTTTGTCTGTCGCACCTTTTTTATCATGCCGAACAATTTTTGTCATGTCGAACGAAGTGAGACATCTTTGATCTTATGTAAATGATTGGTCCGGGCTTAAGATTTCTCCACTCGCTTCGCTCGGTCGAAATGACAAAGGGTGACTTGGTCGAAATGACAAAGGGAGACTTGCTAATCCGGTCGAAATGACAAAATAATCTAAAGCCTCTCAGTGTTGTCGGCCTCGCCTTTCTGACGCTTCATTTCGCGGACGCCCTCTATCTCCTCGGATATGGACGAATCCTCTGATCTCTCGAACTTTATGGGCTTGAACCGTTCCTCAAGGTTCTCGAATGTCACGAAAAGCGACGGCACGAGGAAGAGGAGAATCAGCGTGCCCATGAGCATTCCGCCGACCGCGCCCGTTCCGAGGGCAGAGTTGCCGTTTGCGCCGACGCCGCTCGCGAACATCATCGGAATCATGCCGAAGACCATCGTCAGGGCTGTCATCAGGATAGGGCGGAGACGGACCTTCGCGGCTCCGATGGCGGCCTGCTTCACGCTCATTCCGGCCTTGCGC